>NZ_JACJNU010000066.1:0-21155 GCF_014849525.1 Microcoleus sp. FACHB-SPT15
GAGTTCAACAGCTCATTCTCAACAATCCTGTCAATAAGCTGACATCTTGGCGTAGGTTAATGGGGTAGAAATCTTGACTTATCAAGCTTCCAGCTTACTCGTCACCCCTTCAGGATTCAAGCAGTTCGGGATGTCGTTTTATTTAGCCTTCAGCGAGGGTCAACACATTTTAAGGGGTGTTGCATCCAAACTGTTTAAGAAATCTACGGTAGAGTACTAGCTCCGCTTCACACCAACTAATGCTGTTTCTGGCACGGAAATTTCTTTTTTGGCAATACAACTGTTGAGTACAGCCTTGACCACTTCTTGCTCTCGATTTTTCGGGTCAGTTTCTACCTGCAACGTTACTAAACTGGGTTGAATTGCTTCATCTCTGAGTGCAGATGGACTAGAGAGTGAAACATATACGCCCACCAACGCGATCGCAAACGCCACCAGATTCAACAAACCCAACTGTTCTGAAAACAATGCCCAAGCTCCAACTCCCGCCAATACTGGCTCTAAAAGCAGGAATAACGCCACGAATTCTGATGACAACTGGTTGAGTGAGTGTACGAGCATTCCCTGTCCCAGGATTTGACAAACACCAGCTAGAGAAATGACTATTAGCCATCCCTGCCAGGAGGTGGGAAACACTTGACCTCCATCAATCAGTACAATCGGCAACGATACCAATGTAGCGATCGCTGAACTCCAGAACACAATCTTTGTAGCCCCTAACTGATTTTGGAGCCGTTCCAGTACCGACAGATAGACGCTGAAACACACAGCAGCAATTAAAGCAGCAATATCTCCAAGAAATTTGCCACTAGCAAGTTGACAATCATTACATCCAATCACAAAAACGGCAGCGATCGCAATTGCCATGCCAAGCAGAAATTGCTTATCGAAGCGTCTCTGACAGAACAACCATCCACCTAAACAGGAGAATACTGGCGTGAGGTTTGCCAGTAACGTTGCGTTAGCTACACTAGTTTGCGTCAGTGACCAAGCCCACAGAATCAAGTCAGCCGCTAAAAAGAACCCGACCAGAAATAACTGCCCGATGATCGCTCCTGTATAAGGGGATGATTTAGGGGTTTCGCTGTTCTCCTGTTTCCGGCGTACTGCGCTGACACCGCTCCACAAGCCCAAAATGACTGTGGTAATCCAAAAACGGTTGAATGCTGTAGCGTAGGGACTAATTTCCTGTTCACTGAATTTGATGAAGATTGCGGCAGAAGCGATCGAGAGCAGAGCAAGACATAGCGATGCGATAGTAGCGATCGTGGGTGTTTTGCCCAATTCACGTTCTGGTACTTGGATGGGATGCGGCATTTTTGTATCATAAACTACTTTATTAAGTTTTCTCGGAATTTTTCAGCTCACCCTCATCCTTGGGAGAGGAAACTGCAATGAGTCCAATGGAGGATGTTTGATAACTTCCAACTCTCAGTGGCGACGCAATTCAACCCCAATCGTTGGCACGAAAATTTCGCTAATTTAGTACCTTTGTACTGCTTTCTCCTCACTCTTTCAATAGCGGATAGTACAGTTCTCCCGCTCCGCCAATGATGCCAGCGCGATCGCCTGCTTGTGGGCCAGTTCCCATAAAGATATCGACGCGACCTGCACCTCGAATTGCACTACCCGTGTCCTGATCCAACACATAGCGACTCACCATCCGAGATTCTAGTTGACCCGTCGCATTCGGGTAAGGAATGGTTGCTCTAATCAACGCTAATGCCCCCGGAGGCATAAGGGATTTATCCGTTGCGATCGATCGTTCAGCAGTAACTGGCACACCAATGCTTCCGGTAGCGGGTGCGCCGTTGGTTTCCTTGAAAAAAACAAAGCTTTGATTGCGTGGTAGATATTGATTCATTTCCGTTGGAAAGCGACGGAAGTAATCAATGAGAACGGGTAAGGTCAATCCCTCTAGCTGCAATTTCCCATCCTTAACTAGTTCTCGCCCCACGCCGCTATAAGGGTAATTTGTCTTACCTGCATAGCCAACCGTCATCAGGCTACCATCGGACATCCGAAGTCGGGCAGAACCTTGGACGTGAACGAGAAAAGCCTCTAAGCGATCGCGTAACCAGACTAATTCTCGCCCACGCAGTCGGCTGTTCTTCCCTAAACCATCTTCCCCTTCCAGTTGAGCGCGGGTTGGGTGAGGGATTGCCCAGCTATTGAAATCAGCGGGTAGTCGATAGAGGGGATAGCGATACTCCGCATTTTGTGTCCGACTAGCGGCATAAATTGGCTCAAAGTAGCCTGTAAAAACAACAGTTCCCTGACCATCATTGCCAACAGACTTGTAAAAGACAAACTCGCGATTGATAGCGGCTTGCAGTTCGGCAGGGGAAGGAGAAGAGACAAGGAGTTGGCGGAAACGGACAAGCGAACGACGAACGCGATCGCGTGTTATTCCTGGCACTGGATACCGCTGGTAAGCTTGAGCCGCTGTGGGGGTTTGCAGATAACGTAGGCTGTAATCAATCGACTTTAACATTGCCCGCCAGTCTCCTGGCTGACCAGGATTCCCCCACAACTGCTCATCAAAACCCAATGAGTCCAGTGCTGTCTGACTAGCCTCCGGGTTAATCGGTTGCAGCGGCACCTCAGCGGCGATTATCCCGTTAGCCGACAAAAGCGTTATCCCTAAACTTAGGGAGAGCCAAGTTAATGTCTTTCTCATACTCACCAAGAACGAAAGAGCGATCGCACGTTGCAAGGCTACAGAAGTCCCTAACTAAGGAAAAGGGAATGGCTATCAGGTAGGTTCAATAGCAAACTTTCTTACTCCTCGTGTTTTGTAAGTTATTGATCTTTAGCCTTGCTGCGCTAAAAACGTTCGACGCTTCCTGCAAAAACAGGTTCCACCCGAATCGCCGAAACGCTAGAAGGACGAAGCACCATGTACTCGCCCTGGACATTTTTGATCGGTACGCTAATGAAGTCATTGGAGGTTGCTTTTGGCATCAATTCACCGCTGTACCACTTCTGAAACTCCTGAATTGTCGCAAACCGTACTTCTTCCCGGTGACCACTTGACAAGAGGATATGTACAGCGTATTCATCTGGGGTTCTGGGCATGGAAAATTATCCTGACTGAATCCGTATCCAAATTATTATCAGTGACCAAGCGGCGGAAAATCACGCTTCTCGGAGGCTGTTTGAAAAGTCAGACGGTTTATGCGATCGCCTGAGAGTTTGTCCTTAGCCACTCTCCCGCCGTCGAATTAATTTCCACGGTTCATCGCTCAAGTCTATTGCAATGGGCTGAAACTCTCTTTCTCCCAATCCCCAATCCCTAATCTCTTTTATGAAGTGGTAGGCTTGTCTGACTGTCGAAAAGAAACTGATACAGAATCAGGGTATGGAGCAGATCAAAAATTTCTTAAAGATTTCTGAACACATTGGCACAGCAGGACAGCCTACAGAGGAACAATTTCCGACGCTTAAGGAAGCTGGATACGAGGTTGTCGTTAATTTGGCTATGCCCACTTCCACCAATGCCATACCCAATGAGGGTGAACTAGTCACCTCTCAAGGCATAATGTACGTGCATCTGCCTGTGAAGTGGGAAGCTCCAACCAGCAAGGATTTAGAAAATTTTTTCCACATCATGGAAGCAAACGCAGGTAACAAAGTTTTTGTGCATTGCGCTCTCAATATGAGGGTTTCTGCGTTTATGTATCTCTACCAAGTGATTCGCCAGGGTGTGAGCATTAGCGATGCCCAAAAGCAACTCCATCAAATTTGGGAACCCGAGGGAGTTTGGCGAGACTTTATCGAAAATGAACTAGCCAATCACGGTATAACTGCCGAATCAGGTCAATAAATTAAACCGTTGTAGCAATGCCTCCATCACCGAGGGTAAAGTTTGGCTCAACTCAGCGGGTTCATCGTAAACCAACTGCTGATAGTTGGGTAAATCAAAAGGAAACTGCCCTGGTAAATCTGGGCGTTCCATCTTCGTGAGCAAAATCTGTTCTGCCCGCTTGGCTGTTAAGGCATAACCTATTTCTATACAGACATTCGGGCTAGGAATTAGTAGGGGTGTTTTTTCTCCTTCAATACGTGCTATCGGAGTGCCATCCGCCATAAAGAGTAGACTTTTACGAATTTTACGCATCTGAGTGCTATTCAGTCGCATCGGTTCACCCGCAGGGCGTCGAGATTCTTCTAGAGTTAGGGGTAAACGTGATCGCTGGTTGAAGCCTTCCACTGTCTTCGAGAGGGCGTTACGCAAAGCCTCATTAGAAGCACTGTATTCAGTCTGGTAGCTCAAGAATATAATTGGCTCCAGTTGCCCCATTACTTCCTGCTTGCTGAAGTAAATCTCGTGAGAGATCAAGTCAATGTTAGAAATGGCATAGCCGCCGCTACCTTCAATGTAAAACTCAACAGTTTCCCCTTCTAGGTAACGCCCAAACCATTCTGAGTTCTTGACATCCTGGCTATCGTCTAAAAAATCAGCCCGCAAACCAGACTTGAGCAAACTATTTTTGCTCAGACGTAAGTCGTGAGGACGTTTCTCCAGTTCTTTAATCGGTTCATATTGCTGGAGATACCAAGCTTTCAGGGCAATGATGGCCATGATGTCTTTAAGGATGCACGGTTACCCGACGCCCAAGGCTAAAATTCTTGAATTGGAATTTTACACTAAGAAGCAGTCAGCCATCAGCCATCAGCGGTCAGCTTTGAGGTGAGAGTTGATAGCTTTTACCCTGGTACGCTGTTTAAAAGCAACCTGGTATTAGCTGTGAGTGGCGATTTCTTCACCCACTGCATTATTTTTTGCGATCGCGATTAGCCTAAAAGAAAAGACTCATTGGATCTGCCGATGGATGTTACAACAATATACGCTTTTAAAGAATGGGCTGTTGCCGTTGAGGCTCTAGAACAGGGCAAAACGATTATGCTGCTACGCAAAGGCGGTATCAAAGAAGAGGGGAACCGCTTCAAAGTTGCTCACAACGAAGTTTTGCTTTACCCCACCTATGAGCATCAACAGCCCAACTTGCTAAAAGCTGAATATGCTCCTCTGGTAAACCCTGTAGCATCAGGTTGGCATCCGGAAACCGTGCGAGTTGGTAGCTGGGCAGAGATTACTGATATTTTGCTAGTAAGTGATGAGTCAGTCGTTGCAGAGTTGTTACCGTACCACATCTGGAACGAGCAATTCGTAAGCGATCGCCTAAAATGGAAACCCCGTCAGCCTCTTTATATTCTCTTGTTACGGACTTACCAACTCCCTCAATCACAAACTATTCCCTACCGTGCTGAATATGGTGGCTGTCGCTCATGGATTGATGTGGTTGAACCAATTTCTCTTGAAGGTATGGTGCCTGTATTCACTGACACAGAATATATGGAGCAAGCCGCTCAAATTCGTCAGATTGTTGGAGAACATGCATTTGATGGGCGTATGCTATACACCCCTACAACAAAATCATCTAATACCAAAAGCTGATAGCTAAACGCTTTTATCTAAGCATGACTTTCGCTCGAATACGCCCCCTTCGCCTCAGACAAAAATTTCTTTGGTTGTTCCTTTTACTACTCAGTTGTGTTCTCGCTTTATTCTTGAGCCTTCGCAATCCTGCAATTGGTTCAGAGCGAACAGAAATTCTTTGGGATAGTTGGGGTATTCCGCATATCTATGGGAAAGATGCGGAGGGGTTATTTCAAGCCTTTGGTTGGGCGCAGATGCAGAGTCATGGGGACTTGATTCTGCGATTATATGGTCAAGCACGGGGACAAGCAGCAGAGTATTTTGGAGAAAAATATCTTGAATCAGACAAGTATGTGAGAACGATGGGCATTCCGCGTCGGGCAAGTAACTGGTACGAGGAACAGAACCCGACGATGCGCCGCTATCTTGATGCCTTTGCGGCAGGAATCAATGCTTATGCTGAGGAACACGCTGAGCAAATTAACGATGAAGTTGAGCAGGTACTCCCCGTTAATGGTGTAGATGTGCTAGCTCATGTGCAACGGGTGATTAATTTCACCTTTGTTGTAAACCGGGAAAGTGTTGCAAGTCTCAGTTCCCGCCGTCCTGCTGTGGGTTCAAATGCTTGGGCAGTTGCACCTTCTCATTCAGCTAGTGGTAACGCGATGCTACTGGCTAATCCTCACTTACCTTGGTCAGATTTGTTTTTGTGGTACGAAGCGCAACTAACGGCACCAGAGATTGATGCTTATGGAGTGGCGTTGGTGGGAATGCCGATGTTAGCGATCGCATTTAACAATAACCTAGGGTGGACATCCACGGTTAACACCCATGATGGTTGGGATGCTTACGAACTGACACTGGCGGATGGAGGCTATCTCTTCGATGGTAGTGTTCGCCCATTTGAAACCGAAACCCAAACGCTCAAGGTAAAGCAAGCCGATGGCACTCAACGAGAGGAACAATTAGTTGTAAAACGCTCAATTCACGGCGCAATCGTGGGTCAAAAAGAAGGGAAAGCCATTGCCTTACGAGTGGTTGGATTAGAACAGCCTGAAATCATGGGGCAATTTTGGGACATGGCACGGGCAAACAACGTGAGCGAGTTTGAAGCGGCACTCCAGCGATTACAGTTGCCAATGTTCAATATAATTTATAGCGATCGCGATGGGCATATTTTGTACTTGTTCAACGCTCAAGTTCCCATACACTCCCAAGGTGATTGGAAATTCTGGCAGGGAGTTGTTCCAGGTGACACATCCGCCACATTATGGACAAAAACCCATCCTTACACTGACTTACCCCGTGTCCTCGACCCACCTAGCGGTTGGTTGCAGAATGCCAACGACCCACCCTGGACTACAACATTCCCACCAGCACTGAATCCCAACGATTATCCATCTTACCTTGCCCCACGTTTCATGCACTTTCGGGCACAGCGTTCAGCACGGATGCTGATGGAGTCTGAAAAGCTGAGTTTTGAGCAGATGATTGCCGACAAGTTCTCATCCCGGATGGAGTTGGCAGACCGAATTTTGGATGATTTGATTCCAGCAGCACGACAGTTGGGTGGTGAGTTAGGAAAGCAAGCGGCTGATGTTTTGGAAGCTTGGGATCGAAAAGCCGATGCCGAAAGTCGAGGTGCAGTACTATTTGCCTTGTGGGGGCAATCTATGCAACCCTTCAATTGGTTCACAACTCCTTGGAACGAGGAGACTCCAATTACAACACCTGATGGTTTATCTGACCCTGCCACTGCTGTCAATGTCTTAAAGGCAGTTGCCGTTACTGTAAAATCGCTTTACGGGTTGCTGGATGTACCTTGGGGTGAGGTGGCTCGATTACGTTACGGTAAGGTGGATTTACCCGCTAGTGGTGGCCCTGGACTATTCGGTATCTTCCGAGTTGTAGATTTAGTCCCAGCCACTAAGGGTCGTTTCCAACAAATTGCTGGTGATACCTACATTGCAGCCATTGAGTTTTCTAATCCCGTACAGGCAAAGGTACTGCTCACTTACGGAAATGCCACTCAGCCAGGTTCACCCCATATTGGCGACCAGTTGCCGCTATATGCTCGTAATGAGTTACGACCTGTATGGCGGACTCGTAAGGAAATTGAAGCTCATTTGGAATCGCGTCAAGTCTTCTAAATGAACTCATGAGCGGTTCACTCTCAGATAAAGTGGAGCGATTAAGGCGATGAAAGATACCGCTGAAATTACTGGTTTTCATGCTCATATCTACTTCGATACCGCCAGCCGTGAGGCGGCGGCGCGTGTACGAGAAGGATTGGGCAGTAGGTTCGACGTACAACTGGGGCGTTGGCATGACAAACCCATTGGGCCACACTCAAAGGCAATGTATCAAGTTGCGTTCTTACCGGAGCAATTTGGCAAGGTTGTCCCCTGGTTGATGCTCAATCGTGAGGGGTTGGATATTCTGGTTCATCCTGAGACAGGCGACGATGTGGGAGATCACGTGGATCGTTCTTTATGGTTAGGAGAGAAGTTGGAGCTTAACATCGAGTCTCTTCGATGAGTTGGAACAACTTAATTAGGACTTACGCAAATTGAGATCTAAAGTGCCATTTGTAGGGACACCAATAGTAACTTTTCAGACATCCTCTGAATTAGTGCCTCATAATAACAAATTATGCTACTGAGTTATTGGGTGGAATAGTAATCGGAAGCGTATCTATTGGCGTTTAACATTCAGTTAGTCCACAATAGCTACAAAGTTTAAGTTAATATCTGTGCGTTTGACAATGAAACGAAGAAGTTTATGCCGTTATTTTGCGTTAAGTTTAGCTTGCTTTGCTGGAATTGTAGGTAGAGAATCCTCTTTTGCCATGATTTCTCATCAATCTCTCCACTCGAAATCACGTCATAGATGGGTAGTTCTGTACTGGATGCCTTATGATAATGACCTTGTTCGCTTTGGTGAACCAATCATTGAAATGCTAGCTGAGGGTACAAGAGACTCAGAAGTAGTGGTGGCTGTTCAATCAGACTATTTTGGTGATACTAAAATGCGCCGTCGTATCCTCACCAATGGCGCTATACAAGAAATGGATATTGTAGGAGAAGACAGTAGCGACATATCAGCATTCTCTAAATACCTTGACTGGGCAAATCAAACTTTCAACGCAGACCATTGGGCGGTAATTGTTGTTGGTCATGGCGGCAAAATCAATGAGATTAGTCCTGATTATCATGGATTAAATGGTCAAGCAACTACATGGATGAGAGTTGATAAGTTTGCCAGTGAATTAACTCGATTTAATAAGAGTACTAGTGGATGAGTTGAGTTACTTTTCTTTCAAAACTGCAATAAAGCCACGCTGGAAATTGTATACGAAGCAAGAAACTCTGCTCGATACACGCTTGCATCTCAGCTTGAGCTTGGCGCACCAAATTATTATTACAAAGGCTTTCTCGAACGGCTTAAGGAACCATTGGTTAGGGGACGTGAAGCGGCTATAGCAATTATGGAATCTGAACGTGCTGATATGTATCACACACTCACGTTGGTGGACAATCAAGCAGTTGAACAGATTCCAGTTAAGCTCTCACGGCTGATTCAACCTCTTCTTGATAAGAATTTACAAACAGTTAATCTATCAGCTCTTCCAACATTCCGTTATTTTGATGAGCAGCATTGTGATGTGCTTGCTTTGCTTAGGCATCTTTCAAGCAACATTAATCAAGAGTCACATGAGCTTAGTGAGTTTACTGAGTTTTTAGAGTCATCAGTTATTGCTTACTACAAAACAGGTGGAAAGCTTTTTAACAATAGTCATTTTATAAATACTGATTTAAACGAGTTGTGTGGACTGAATTTATACCTTCCGGAGACTGGACAGGCTGTTTCTCGTTACAGTTCCCTTGCTCTCTATAAACAAGTTGATTTGTCAGGCTTATACCGAGGCATATTTGTCAGTTAATCAGCTTGGAAGTACACGGTATAACAACGTATTAGAACGGATGACTAGAAGTTTTGATTGTGTTAGCGATCGCACAGTTACGACTAACGGCAAAACAAATCTTCGCGGCAGCACATTAGGAAAATTAGTTTCCTCATGATGATGGTTTCTGGTGGAGAGAAAGCGATCGCCTTTTCCTAATCAAGTGCGATCGCTTGTTTCAATTGAGGAGGGGTTCGTTGAGGATTACCGACCTGATGTTCTGTAGTGAGTGTCAGCTTGCTGCGGCTGTAGGATGTCAGCATTGAACATCACCACAAATTTTGCATTCGGAATCAGGCGGCGGAGAATCTGTAAATGACCGTCTGCATCGGAGCGAGTGCGGAACTGACCAACAGTTAATCGCTGCATATTGGGAAGCAGGCGAACCATTACCCAAGGGTTAAGGCGTTCTCTGTAAGGCATAATGAACTTGTCTCCATGTGTAATTGGAGCCAGAGCCAGCGTCGTTCCGTGGAAAGTTCAGGCGCTGGCTCGTGACATGACCCCATATTACAAACAGACTTAGGGTTTTGTCTACTTAGATAAATAAACATATAGTTAAGGCGATCGGGAGGCAATGAACTCAGGGCGTGAGCTGATGAGGCTAAGGAAACGACTGGGACTGACCCAAAAACAAGTAGCGGATGCTGTGGGGGTTACTGACCAAACTGTAAGTAATTGGGAAGCTGGGAGATTTGAACCCAGACTCACTATTAGTCAGATGCAGGCTTTATGTCGTGTCTTGCAATGTTCCTTAGATGAACTACCTAGCTTCACTGAGGCAGAGGAGTCTGAGTGAGAAGAACATTAGCGATGGGAGAAACTGACTTGCCAGAGCAAACTTTTCCAATAAGTGTCCCTAAAGTTTGACGGAAATTTTAGGCGATCGCTTTTATCCGGGTGAGGCGAGTGAGTTGATAAGTGAATCGGAGTAGATGTTGGGTTTTCTTCGTCAACCCAACCGACAGGTAATTTGCGATCGTACTTTTAACTTGACTCTGCTATTCAGTTACATTACCTTCTAGTAAGTTGACAAGAAATTCAACTTTTCCAAATAGTTCATCATATGAAATAACTTGAACATTGTTTAAGCCCATTCTGAACAATTCAAAAGACTTTATTTGCCTTTGCTCAGCTAGTTCACGACCAACATTACCGATGACAACAATGCTTTTAGGATCAAAAGCTTCAAATCTATCTTCTTGAATATTAAAAAGTGTATTGTAGTTCTGCAATAGGGAATTCTTATAATTATTGACTTGTATTACTGAACCAGAAAGTTCGTTGGAAACATTGTAAATAGCACCTCTATATTTCGACCCTAGGAGTTTAGTTACAGGTGTCTTTATTTCTACTAACGCCACATTCATAGTCAGATTATTTGCAAATAAAAAATCAATTATATTCCCACCTCTATTACTAATACTCTTACCACCAACATATGCTTTATCTTGAAGAAGAATAACCGGAAATGAAAAGAGTTGCGCGAAAATAAATGAGTTTTGGGCTAGTACTCTTTGCCAGAACTCCTCATTGTCATTTTCCTGGTTATCTTGCCAAATTGAAAGAACGCTCTTCAGATTGCTTAAACCAATAGCTGCATTCAGTTTTTGAAGATCATTAACCTCAAGCTTTTCAAGGACATTGACGACATCTTCAACCTTCGCCGCAGTTGTAATCCAATCAACCAACCTGGCAATCACGTCAACTCCTGCCTTTTGGCTTATCTCTAAGAATTGCAGGAGCGTATTCTCATTGATTTCCGGTGCTATATCCCCCTTCGTGAAGCTGTCTATTAACTTGGAGAGTAGGTTAATTCCTACTTTTTGTGATAACCCAAGTTCAGCTAAATCATTGACCTCCACCGGAATCGGTTTATTCATTGTGTACAGCGATACTGTAAGCACTTCTTTGACTGATGGCCAATCCGAATTGATAATATCTCTTAAATCCTGAGTGTTTCGGTAGTGGAGATGACGATTTAGATCGTGCCATCGTGGGGGATATGGCACACTACTACCAATGCCGATTAATTTATCTATTTGCTTGACTTTGTTAGAAAGAATTTGCCAATTTGGATCTTCAATTCTTTTGACATACTCAAGATTTTCTTCATCAATGGGAAAACTTTCTCGAAGTTGGTCAAGTAGTTTATCAATTACATCAAAAGTTTGAAGCACTTTATTTTGAATAATTTGCTGTCGCTTTCGATTGAACCGAAATCTATACTCTTGTAGTTCCTCACCTGGCTTTTCAATTCTACGAGATACTTGAATTGGAATTGCCAATTCTTTAACTTCCAAGATATCAAGGCAATATTGAGCTATCTCATCGAGATCGCAAGGTAATGCTATTGGTTTCCAACCATCTATCAATGGTAGACCTGTGAGTAGCTGTTTATATGAACGGCAAGCATTCTCGTAATCAGGATTCGCTTTGAAAGGGATACCATTAGGTATATTTTCCCGTAAAGAATTCCACAATTTTTCAAGCTCAGCTAAATTTGCCTTAGTAGCTTCAAGTTGACGTAGATCCTCATCAAATTGGCTCATGGGAAAACAAGTCTTATTAGCGGGAAAGGTTGAAGACATTGCGAAAGAAGCATAGCTCTACCTCAATCTACACTCTGCGGTCTAACTCCGGAAAATCAGTGTGACCACAAACTGACGGTAAGTTGAGTTGACACCAGAAAACCCAACGTACACTAATAATTGCAACTCTATTGCAACACTAACTAAGCAACCTGTAACGGCTTTGTAGGAAGAATTCTGGGTTCTGGTAGTGGTTTATCCTCCTCAGTCAGCATCTCCACAAAAGCCTCAATCACTTCTTGCCCATTTTTGGCAGCTTCTTCATAAGTTCTGCCATGCGTATGAAACTGTTGCCAGGGAAACTCAGGCAAGTGAACCAAGAACAGCTGATCCTCCTCCGACCATTGAATCACCATGCTGTAGTGATAGCTCATTCTTCACCTTCCTCGTTTTCAATCTCTTCTAGCTTTTTCAGCACCCGTTGAATGTTTCTTTCTAAATATAGCGGAGCATCATCTCCATCCTTGCCTGGAATGGTTAGAGGTTCTTCAGGTAACAACGGATGTTTCCAATAAGTATGACTTCCTTTACCGCGACCTGGTTGAAGGACGTACCCAACTTTTGCCACCATTGCTTTCAATTCCCTTATTTTCTTTGGCATTATCCCTGAGTGCCAACTCCTTGTTTATTTTCTCTGAACAGTGCGTTCGCAAACTCATCCCTGTGGTCTAATCGCGTAATATCCAAAGCTTTCTTTGTTACTATCCCCTGATTGTGCGACGCAGTCTTAAAGCCTATGCGCTAGAGTCAGAGCGTTACCAACGGTGAATATCTGAAGTAGCTGAGCAATGATGCGGAAAGCACTGGGTGGATTTGGATTACTGGCAGGGGCAACTTACCCGTTTCGAGCGCTTGCTGTTTTTCAGCGCAACCCTCGATTGTTGGGTTATATGGCAGTACCGATTTTGGTGAATTTTGTAGTCGGTGTTGTCCTTTATGTGGGGTTACTCTTTTTTGGTTGGGAGAGTGTCGAAGGTTTACTCATCAATTTGTCGAATTGGCTAGAGACATTGATTGCTAAGCTTCCAGCATGGCTCAGCTTTTTAGAGTACTTAATTATTGGCTTAGGCTTCTTGTTGCACTTCCTGTTAGTAGTAGGGTTATTGCTAGTAGTTGGTTTTTTACTTGTGCAATTTGGGGTATTGCTAGGTGCGCCGTGGTATGGCAAGCTCTCAGAACAGTTGGAGAAGTTACGCACAAGTCAGTTGCAGATTGTCGAGGTGGGAGTTGTTCGGGATATTTCAAGAGCAATTCTCTTTGAGTTGAAAAAACTCGTGCTGATCGTCGGATTGGGGTTACCATTGCTACTGCTAAACTTTGCACCAGGAATTGGGACAGTGGTAGCGGCGATTGGTGGTATCACCCTAGCGGCAATGATTGTTTGTCTTGACTTTCTCGATGCTCCTTTAGAACGTAGACGCTTACGCTTCCGGCAAAAGTTAGGAATTGTAACTAGAAGTTTGCCTGCTAGTGCCAGCTTTAGCCTGGTTTGTCTGGGGTTGGTGAGTATTCCGTTGTTGAATCTTTTCACGATTCCTTTGTGTGTTGCTTCGGGAACGCTGTTTTTTTGCGATCGCATTTATCCCCATCTTCCTAATTCCTCTACACTACCCTCAGAATCATCTCCCAGAACAATTGAAACTAAGCAATAAGCACATGGCAAATCTCAAAATTAATAAAAGGGAATCTACTGCTGTTATTAATTCCCTCAGTGCGGGAGTTGTGCCGAGAATTGGTCTAGAACATATTGCTGTCGGACGGGAACAGGAAATCAAAGCATTCTTGCAAGACCTTGAAAATATTGCCGAAGGGGGTGCAACGTTCCGCTTTATCATTGGGCGCTATGGTTCAGGTAAGAGTTTCATGCTCCAGCTAATTCGGAATCATGCGATGGAGCAAGGGTTTGTAGTTGCTGATGTAGACTTATCTCCTGAACGCCGATTAGCTGGAACCAATGGACAGGGTGTTGCCACCTATCGAGAATTGATGCGGAATATTGCCACCAAAACGAATCCTGATGGTGGTGCAATGAAACTAATTCTTGAACGCTGGATTAGTGGGATTTTGACTCAGGTTGCTCAAGCAACGGGAAAGCGTCCAAGTGATGATGGCTTTGATGACCAAGTAGAATCCAAAATTTTAGAAGTCGTCAAGGACATGGAAAATTTAGTTCATGGCTTTGACTTTGCTACTGTTGTTACAGCTTACTGGCAGGGCTACCGAGCAGATGATGATGAAAAAAAAGATGCCGCACTGCGTTGGCTACGTGGAGAATTTGCTGTTAAATCGGAGGCAAAGTCAGCGCTAGGAGTGCGCGTGATTATTGACGATGATAGCTGGTATGACTACATCAAACTATTCGCCAAGTTTGTTGCTGATATTGGTTATAAAGGACTGTTTATTCTCATTGATGAAGCGGTTCATTTATACAAAATTTCTCATACAGTTTCCCGGCAAAACAACTACGATAAGCTCTTAGCTTTGTTCAACGACTCAATGCAAGGCAGAGCCGAAAACCTCGGTATGCTTATGGGTGGAACGCCTGATTTTCTCGAAGATTCCCGACGAGGACTCTACAGCTATGAAGCTTTGCGTACTCGATTGGTGCCTGGACGTACTGTCATGAATGGGTTTCAGGATACTTCTGCACCCGTCATCCGTTTAGAGACGTTAACCGCTGAAAATATCTTGGAGCTTTTGCAACGGTTAGCCGAGGTTCATGCTGTTCATTACAAGTACAAGAAGACTATTACCGCTGCTCAATTACAAGAGTTCACGAATGAATGTGTCAATCGCTTGGGTGCAAAAGACTTGCTGACTCCGCGTGAAGTTGTGCGTGATTTTATTCAGAGTTTGAACATCCTTCAGCAAAACCCACAACTGACGTTCAAACAACTAATCCAAACCTCAATCCAACCTACTCGTGCAGGAAAAAATCCTGATGTAGATGAAAACAGTGAGTTTGCTGAATTTACTTTGTAGTGAAGGCGAGATTCCCAACTTCTTTGAGAAGTCGGGAATCTGAAGCTCTGACATCTTATAACTCAAATAGGATTGCTATATGAGTGCTAATAAAGCATCAACGGCGATGCGATCGCACTGGAGAAGATACCGTCGAGCTAATTTGAGCCAAGTTCCAATCGGGTCTGAGGTTTTTTGCTTGACGAAGATAGGGGTGGTAAATCTCGCACTGGGAGACGGGGGTATTGATGTGGATTAAGAAGCGGATACAACGCTCTAAGCTTCCTTCAACGTGCATTTGCTGAACATCAAGCAAGGCAACATTGTCCCAGTGGGGGCGTTCTCGTGCGATCGCGGCTGGAAAGACAGCATCCAAGTCTCGCGTGGTCGTGAAGATCGCACTGATGATTTCATTAGGGTCAAGCTGATTGTGTGCTTCCAATTCATCCAGTAGTTCTGTCACAGCTTCTCGAATCGCCCCAACTGTATTTTCAGACGCTGTTGTTGCCCCACGAATTGCCCGAACTCGCCACTCCACTGCCACTATTTACACCTCCGATTGCTGTTTTAATTTTCCCCTTAACAACCTTAACAAGGGGATAGGGGTTAGATATTGAATTCCAGACTAAAACTAGAATCCCTAATCTCCAGTCCCCTTAAGGTCGATATAGCCATAGAGGCTGACCACTGGTAGACAGTTCAAATTCTACCCAACTCATTCCTGCTGATAGACCAGGGGGTATTCGACTAGCGTTGTTAGGCAGTAAACGGTTCAAGAAGGGTTTGGGTTCTTCGATGGTGTAACACTTGGTTTTATCTGGGTCAAGACCAACCAATTCGGCAGCCCAACGTCTAGCATCTTCCTCTGTTCCCAGTCGGTCAACAACGCCGAGTTCGAGAGCTTGCTGACCCGTAAAGATACGACCATCGGCAAAGCTTCTGACCGTTTCTACTGCTAGTTTCCGACCATCAGCAACGGTTTGAACGAACTGTTGATAACTTGTATCAATCAAATCTTGAAGAATATTTTTTTCTGGCTCTGTCAGTTCGCGATCAAAAGCAAGAATGTCTTTGTAGGGGCCAGATTTAATAACTTTGAAGGAAACACCGATTTTTTCTAGCAGGCGTTCCAGGTTATTTCCTCGCAGAATCACGCCAATGCTGCCAGTAATCGTACCAGGGTTAGCAACGATATGCTCGGCTCCTACACCAATATAAACTCCCCCAGAGGCGGAGATGTTGCCAAAGCTGGCAACGATTTTCATCTTCTGCCGTAGACGCACTAAGGCGCTGTAGATTTCTTGAGAATCGCCCACGGTACCGCCAGGGCTGTCAATGCGTAAGAGTAAAGCGGGAAATTTCTTCTCTTCTACTGTTTTTAGTGCCTCAAGCACCCGCTTACGGGTGGCACTACCGATCGCACCATTGACTTCTATTCGAGCAATTTGTTTACGAGATTTGGGCTTAAAAGGCCAGACCATGAGCTATTTAGTCGTTATGTAGTGAATGAGTCTAAGTAAGGTAAGCCTAGCAATTCCAAGGCTGGATATTGATCTAGTTTGCACGATCGACGATAGTTTCGCTGTCTCAGTGAAAGGTGTATTTTCCACACCCGCTTAACACAACGATATAATTCGTTACAATTATGTAGAGAATCATAAAATATTATCTTTTACACCTTTTTGTCGTTTTGCGCTTAGCGCCCAACCTGTAACTATGCAGCTAAAAATCACCCCAATCCGCTCACCCTTCGCGTCTTTGTTACTAATTGCTCCATTTTTCCTCTGGGGAACGGCAATGGTAGCGATGAAAGGTGTTATCCCAAACACAACGCCTCTATTTATGGCAGGAGTACGTTTGGTGCCAGCAGGGGTTTTATTATTGGCGGCGGCAATGGTGATGGGGCGTCCTCAGCCAAAAGGATGGGCGGCATGGCTATGGATTAGCTTGTTTGCTTTGGTGGATGGTGCGCTGTTTCAAGGTTTTTTAGCAGAAGGATTGGAAAGAACAGGTGCAGGTTTGGGTTCAGTGATGATTGACTCTCAACCTCTAGCCGTGGCGCTTTTGTCAGCGTTGCTGTTTGGTGAAGTGATTGGACTTTGGGGTTGGCTAGGGTTAGGCATCGGAGTCTTGGGAATCAGTCTGATTGGCTTACCTGATCAGTGGATTTTCAATCTTTTTCATGGTAATTCTCTATCTTTGGAGCTGACTTGGCAGCAGTTGTTTCAAAGTGGTGAATGGCTGATGCTGTTGGCAGCACTGTCGATGGCAGTAGGGACGGTGCTGATTCGATACGTGACGCGATATGCTGACCCAGTTATGGCTACAGGCTGGCATATGATTTTGGGAGGGCTGCCGTTGTTTGCTTTTTCAGGAGTTTGGGAAAGCCAGCAGTGGGTGAATATTGACTTCTCTGGTTGGATGGCGTTGACTTACTCGACGGTTTTTGGAAGTGCGATCGCTTATGGTCTATTTTTCTATTTCGCCTCTAGTGGTAATCTCACTAGTCTGAGTTCTCTTACGTTTCTGACTCCGGTCTTTGCTCTACTATTTGGGAATCTGTTTTTATCTGAAGTACTCAGCCCCCTCCAGTGGATGGGTGTCTCAATGACGTTGGTTAGTATTTATCTCATTAATCAGCGTGAGCAAATCGCTCAAAAATTAAAGTCTCTTGTTCAGCAACCTACTGCTATCCAAAATCAAGTATTAGCTGAACAAAGCAGTACTGTTGACTCTTGAGTTTAATCTCATCAGGGAGTGGGGAAGCTGAATGTCACGCACTTAAGCGAAAATTAGTCGTTTGTAGAAAAACCCTGCTTGGGGGACTTTCCCCCAAACCCCCTCCTCACTAAAGCTCCGGTGGGGGACGGAGTGCCTCCCCCAAACCCCCTGCACAAGGGTTGATCGGTGTGATGAGTTTTCTTTTAGTTAGTGCCTCTGCGTAAGTCCTGAGATATCACTCTGCCTAGAGTGATAAAAGAGCGTTAGCTATCGCTTCTTACCGATCGCGATCGCAACTGTACCAACAACCACTAGAACTGCTCCTAGCATTCCCAATGTTGTTAAGTGTTCGGGTGCAATTAGAGTCGGTGCTAGCCATGAAATTAGCCATACCGCTACAAACGTAACAATGGGTGTTAGTGCTATTACTGCACTGACTCGTGAGGCTTCCCAATGTTCTAATGCTTCAGCAAAAGACCCGTAAGCAATTAAGGTATTTAAGGCGCAAAACAGCAGCATCCCGAAGTGTAATGGACTTAAGCTCAAAAGCTTTTGGGGTGATACAAATGGGCTAAATAAAATTGCACAGCCACCATAAATAATCAGCATGATTGTTGATGATGGTAACTTCTCTAGAAGCTGCTTTTGAGCTAAAGCATAGATAGCCCAAGTTGCGCCAGCAATTACCAGGAGGGCATTACCTACTAAATAAGTTGCTTGCGCCGTCAGTATTGTTTTTAATTGCTCATTAAAAAAGAGGATTAACCCCAAAGTTAGAACACCTAAACCTACCCATTGATGCAGGGTGTAGCGTTCTTTAAAAACAACTAAGGCACCTAAACCAAAGAAAACTGAAGCAAGCTGGATGATAACTTCTGCAGTAGTAGGTGAGGTTTGTGCTAAGCCTTGGAGGAATAATAGGTAATTTGACCCCAAGAATATCGTAGCGATCGCAAGTAGTCCCAGTGAAGCAGAGCGCAATTTTTGAGGTTCGGGGAGTTGCTGCCGTGCGGCGAGGTAAACCACAAGTACCCCAAAAGCAACTAAAAAGCGAAACCAAGTAACTGTGTAAACATCCAGCACTTGTAGTGTTACGGCTAAGGTAATCGGCAAAACCCCCCATAGAACTGAGGTTACAAGCGATAGCGCTAGTCCCAAGCGCCAACGCCCCGAAGTTTGATGAAGTGGCATGAATCTTTATCCAGTGTTCAGGAGTCTTATGAGCAGGCTGATGGTGATACTCAAGATGAATATTAATCTTCTAGCAATTCCAAAAGCTGGGCTTCACTCAATTGGGTGATTCCTAGCGCTTGGGCTTTTTCCAATTTGGAACCCGCATCTTCTCCGACAACTAAGTAGTTCGTTTTAGAACTGACTGAGTTGGTGACTTTCCCACCCGCTTTCTCTATCAATTCCTTGGTTTCATCGCGCTTGAGGGTGGGCAATGTACCAGTGATTACAAAGGTTTGACCGCTTAAGGGTTGACTCTTGGCTGCGGTTGTGGATTTCACTTGGGCGGCTAACTGTAAATCAGCTTCTCGAAGTCTGGTAATCAGGGCTTGGTTTGCAGGAACTTGAAACCACTGAGAGACACTTTGAGCAATTTCTGGCCCAATACCGTAAACGCCTTCAATTTGTGCGGCGGTAGCACGTTGTAGCTGTTCAACGGTAGGAAATTGTTGGGTTAAGGTTTGAGCATTTACACTACCAACATGGCGAATCCCTAAGCCGTAGAGGACTCGCGCCCAAGGTTGAGTTTTGGAATTTGCGATCGCGCCTACCAATTTCTCGGCTGATTTCTTACCCATCCGTTCCATTGAGGCAAGCTGTTCCGGTGTTAAATTATAAAGGTCGGCAACGGAGTGGACAACACCTTGGTCAACGAGTTGCTGGACAATCTTTTCTCCCAAACCGTTGATATCGAGAGCATTACGGCTTGCCCAATGTGTTACTGCGGCTTTGAGGATAGCTGGACAAGACGCATTAATACAGCGAGTTACGGCTTCATCGACTGGACGAACAACTGGCTGTTCGCAGACAGGGCAACAGCTAGGCATTTGGAACGGTTGGGTGCCCTCTGGGCGAAGTTCAGTCAGGACGCGCACGACTTCGGGGATAATCTCACCCGCTTTGCGGACAATTACGGTATCGCCAATGCGGATATCTAATTGGGCAATGCGATCGCTATTATGTAAAGTGGCTCGTTGAACCGTTGTCCCGGCAAGTTGTACGGGATGTAAGTGAGCTAGTGGCGTGAGTGCGCCTGTCCGTCCAACATTAATTTTGATGTCGTCTACACGAGTTGGGGCTTCTTCAGCAGGATATTTAAGTGCGATCGCCCATTTAGGAAACTTCTGTGTAAAGCCCAGTTCCTCTTGAAGGGTAAACGAGTTGAGCTTTACCACCACCCCATCCGTCATGTAGGGCAGATTTCGCCGTTCTGTATCCCAGTAGTTGTAATAATCTCGAACATCCTCCAACGAGGCACAGAGTTTGCGATTCGGATTCACCCGAAAACCAAACATCTTCAGCATTTCCAGCGCCTCCCATTGGGTACGAGCGACATCGCTATCGTCTTTACCTGGAATATGCAAGGTATAACCAAAGAAATCCAACCGTCGCTTTGCAACAATTCGGGAGTCTAATTGCCTTAGTGTGCCTGCGGCTGCATTGCGAGGATTAGCAAATAACTGTTCTCCTGCCGCCTCTCGCTCCTCATTAATTTGTTCAAATACCTCTAAGGGCAAAAACGCCTCGCCTCGCACTTCCACAACGGCTGGCGGTTTCTCTACATTTAGCTGCAAAGGAATCGAGCGAATCGTTCGCACATTCTGGGTAATGTCTTCACCTGTAACACCATCACCCCGCGTTGCCCCCCTTGTCAAAACACCATCTTCATAAGTGAGTGCCAAAGCATTACCATCAATCTTCAGTTCACACACATATTCAAATCCCTCTAGTTTCGGGGCTGAACGCTGCCATCGTTCTTGCCACTTAGTGAATTCCTCAATGTTGAAAGCATTCTCCAAGCTGTAGAGTGGGATGTTGTGCTGCACAGAGGTAAATTTAGATGCAGGTTTTTCTCCCACACGCTGAGTCGGACTCTCAGGCGTTATCAACTCAGGATGCTGCATTTCCAAGTCTTGCAGTTCCCGATACAGCTTGTCGTAAACGGCATCCGGCATCGTGGGGTTGTCAAGGACGTAGTAAGCATAGCTGGCACTCACCAACAGTTGCCGCAGTTCTTGAACTCGCTGTCTCATTTCAGGCGTTACTTGTGCCACAGCGTTACTCTTCCCAACGTTCATCCGACTCTAGTGTAGCGATTAGCGATTAGCTCAAGACTAATGCAGATACAGAGCCCTGAAGGGGTGACGAGTAAGCTAAAAGCTTGATGAATCAAGGTTTCTCCTCCATTGCTCGACACAAAGATATCAGCTTATTGACAGGCTTGTTGAGAATAGATGTCTCGCCG
>NZ_JACJNU010000067.1:0-88669 GCF_014849525.1 Microcoleus sp. FACHB-SPT15
AAATTCTCCCCTCCAAGCTTGATTATTACGTCAATTGAACGTTCGATTCGCACGGGTGCCATTATCTCTCAAACCGTCTTACAGCAAGCATTTCGCATTTACGGATAGGTCTATTTCCTAGCTAAAGATGCACTAAAGATTTTCATGCGTAAATTAAATGTCCATTAGCTTAACACCTCATTTTGCGATCGCACATGTAGAAATAACTGAGTTCTCTCATAGCTATCAAACGAACCGATGAGTAAATTCATACATCAAATCCACCCTACCTTTACGCAACACGGCTGGATCTAAACGTTCTGTTGTATTGCAAGTCATCAACACCACCAACTTTTGTTCCGTTTGAATCGCCGCTTCATCAACCACGCTTTGATACAACGTCCCATCCAGTAAACTCAAAATATGCTCAGTTTTATTGCTGTGTTGAGCTGCAAGCGTCGCCCGATCCTGAGCCAAATTATCCGCTTCATTAATAATCAGGCAAATCCGCTCCAAATAACTCGGTGGAACAAAATTCTCAACCGCGTCATGGTCTAAGATGAAGATGACAAACCCCAGAGGCATCAAAATTTCTTTTGCCACAGCTTGCGTCCAAGCTGTTTTACCAGTACCCGGTTTTCCACTTACTAATACTGCTAGCTGATTTTTGTCCAGAACTGCTTGCTGAACTAAATCCGTAAAGCTTTGTACCTCAGCAGGAAATGTCCGAATTGGAAACTGGCTTTGAACCTGTCCAACCCGACTTTGATAGCCACTGAGCATTACCGCTAAATTGTAAGTGGCTTTGTTAACTAGGGGTGCGATGTTCTTGGCAATTAAAGAATAATGTCGTCGCCCTTTACCTAGATTCTCAATTTGTAGCCAAACTTGATGCCCAGGCCAATAAGCAAAAGCGGTTCCAATGATTTCAAGACGCTCCCAGCTCACAAAGCGACTGATTGGAAAATAAAAATGCCGTTCCATATAATACTGGGTAATAATTTCTGGATTACCCAACAAATCCAAAATCTTGAAAACTGTAATCTCTTCTAATCGGTTGAGAACATAATTAATCGGGATGCTCTGGCGCGTCACGACTTGTGCCACAGGTGTCTCAACACTTAGAACCTCTCCATAACGATGATCTGGAACTGGCGGTTCCGGGGTAATATAATCCCAAAAATCATTGAGTTCGTATCGCGTGTTCTCCGAAAAAATATTTAAAAGATTTGCCCACCAGGTATAGTAGTTACGACCCAAGGCATCAGCAAGATCACTAGCAATGTTTAAAGTCTTTTGACTAAGCTCCCAAGGGTCATTCGATACAAGATGCAAAAAAAAGTCCAAGTCAAATTGCCTTGATAAGGGTCGCCAACCCGCTCCTAACAAGCCTCGACTCTGGGGATTATTAGGAGTAAACTGGTTTTCATTGCTTGCAAATTCGCCTGAATGCATAATTGAAATTTCTTAGTGTTGTAATAGTACGTTAGTCAGTTAAAAGAGTAAAAAAAATATTCTAGCTAAACTCTTGTATTTCAATTTTCTTTTCTTAAATAATGTTCCAATTGTTCGAGTAACGGGTCAATTGTTTGTTCCTGAATGGCATGAGGTGGATGCCAGCTTATCCAGGTATAACTGCTATGTTCGGTTAGCTTGATAGTCACATCCTGTTCTAACCAACCTAGAAAGATTACCAATGTCTTTTCGACGGTTTCGCTACCAAAACGCTTGTAGCAAGCTTGATAAGTAATCGTAAAACGAAATCTCTCATCCAGCTGTAGTGAACTCGCTTCAATACCTGTTTCCTCATAAAGTTCGCGGAGGGCGCAACTCCACTCATCTTCACCAGCTTCGATGTGACCTTTTGGTAAGTCATAGCGCGTTGGATGCTGCATCAGCAAGAAGCTGAGTTGCGGTTTAGTACGCATCACAATTACGCCGCAAGATTTGACTTGTCGCATAGTTAGGATGTTTCACTCTTAGGATAAATTAGGCTTTTTGTAGATATTGGGCTGGAATATGCTCCACCAGCCACACCCCATTTTCAGAACAGTAGAACGTATAACCCACTTTGTTCATGGTTGCCGCATCTACTATAAATACTTCGGGACGACCATGCCGTGCGCCTACCTTTCGTGCCGTGGCTACATCACGGGAAAGATGGACGTGATGGCGAGACATTTTACGAAGACCTTCCTGGAGAATTGCCTCAACGGCACCGTGACCTGTACCGTGGTACAAAACGTCAGGAGGAATTGCAGGTTCTAGTTGCAAATCAACGTCTACACTATGACCTTGATTAGCACGAATTAGGCTGCCAGTTGAGTCGAAGGAAAATCGTTTTTTGTCATTATTGGCGACGACTTCATTCAGTTCAATGTGGTTGATGGGAAAGGCGTGTTTTTTACACGCGGCTAAGAGTTTATCGACACTAACCCAGCCACCTGGCGCAAGTTGAATGCCAATCCGCTCAGGTTGGTGTCGAAGATGTTTGCTAAGATATTTGCTGATTTTGACTAGGCGAGAATTATTCATTAACCGCTATCAGTCCACCATCCTCTTTGGCAAAGATATATTTTCCACTCTCTAAGTCAGTTGCAAACTGCCCTAACCAGTCTTTGAAGCTATTAGCAATGACTTCTCTATGTTCCCAGTCATGCCACATTATAATAATTTGCCCAACTTGACCTCCAGGTGCTGGGTCTAAATCCAGACAATGATGGTCACCAGAGCCACTATAAGTCAAGGGAATCCAATTTTGGTTCCACCAGTCTGATTGAATTGAACCAACGGGTACGCTTTTTGTACCATCAAACTCTCCTGCGTCTAGTAAGTCTTTCCAAATCTGCCACTCATCCATAATTCGTTCTAGGGAAAGAAACTCCCAAGCATTGATTAGCCCATGTTCTGGCTCAGATTGACCATTGTGAAGGCGATAGGACGCTTTAACATCTTCAGGTAATTTACTTTCCAAAAAGGCTTCGGCTTTGTTGATGGCTTGATCAGTTGCTCCTGGTTGTAGGCTATCGAGAATTTCTGGTGCATTAATGGCAAGCCAGGTTTCAATGCGGTTCCATATCGTCTCCACGACTCCCTACCCTTCGTTATAAGCTACTGGTTGAGGCGCACCAGTAATTGTATTATACTGTACTACAAGTAGTTGGGGTAAGTTCCTGATATTTAGAGTTTGGCTTTCAACAATCTGTTCAAAGCATTGTTAGCTTACTAAGCAATAAAGTTCAGATAGCTCTTTGCATTAGTTTTATACTTGTTAACGAGGCATCTACCCAAAGTTAGATTAAAAAAAATTAGAAGCCCAGCCTAGCTAAGGTTGAGGGCTTGGCTTATTGTTTCCGCTTCAAATTGCTTTTTCCAGAGGAAATGCAAAATGTCTACTCCATCGCTTCAGGTAATCATGGTAGCGACAGTTCTATCGCTACCAATCGTTTCATTCAACATCCCTAGTGCCCTGGCAGACGACCAACGCGACTTTACTGTTGTCAATAACACCAACACTACTCTCAAAGCGTTGTTTGTTTCATTGTCCGGTTCTACTACCTGGGGTGAAAACGTTTTAGATAAGAGCATTCCTACTGGTGCATCCACTGAGTTAAATTACGTTGGC
This sequence comes from Microcoleus sp. FACHB-SPT15, assembly GCF_014849525.1. Lineage (NCBI taxonomy): Bacteria > Bacillati > Cyanobacteriota > Cyanophyceae > Oscillatoriales > Microcoleaceae > Microcoleus > Microcoleus sp. FACHB-SPT15. The sequence goes on from NZ_JACJNU010000067.1 coordinate 3,605, forward strand.
GAAGCCTCTGACTGCCTGTTTGACATCAAAGGCATATTTTCAGATGGAGCAGAGACGGAAGACAGACAGGTTGATTTTTGTAAGGTTGGCACCTATACCTTTAATAACGAAGGTCTGTAATCTTGGTATTAAGCGATCGCCTTTAGCCTTTAAATTACCTATTATTTAGCTTCTAAAAAGCAGATTGGAGTAAAGTTAGCTTCAACCTGCTGTTTGCATAGGAATCACCTTTATTGCACTACACCCGCTCCAAAGCCTAAACTCTAGACCTTTAAACCTTTTATTGCTTGTTGTGGTAATAATATACTACATACATAATACAAACTCGTCAATAGACCAGAAAACTAGTTCTCAAGGCGGTGGATGACATGCCTGACTTCTATCGCCGACCTGTAGCTATTGATTTGTTTGCGGGTGCTGGTGGATTTTCTTTAGGGATTGAGCAAGCAGGGTTTGATGTTGCCTTAGCTGTGGAACACGATCCAGTTCATGCGGCGGTGTATGCGTTTAACTTTCCCCACAGCAAAGTTATCTGTGCAGATATCGCTAAACTATCAGGATTAGACATCAAGCAAGCTCTCTCGGAGTGGGCAGTTGAGCATCGGCAACACAGCAACTGGAATGGTGAGATTGACTTGGTTTTTGGGGGGCCTCCCTGCCAAGGCTTCTCGATGATTGGCAAACGTCTACCAAATGATGCTCGTAACAATCTTGTGTTTGACTTTTGCCGCTTGGTGAAAGAACTCCAACCTCGCTACTTTGTGATGGAGAATGTTCCTGGCTTGTGTCTCAATAAACATTCCTCTATCCTTGAGCGACTGATGAATGAGTTTGAGGTGGCTGGATATAAGCTGACAGAGCCAGTGCAGGTATTAAATGCTGCCAATTTTGGTGTACCGCAAAAGCGACGACGGTTCTTTTTACTAGGTACTCAAGTTGGGGCAGTTGCAATTGATTATCCTTGCCCAGAAGTAGAGGCAAGCTTTCAACCGATGACAGTCAAAGATGCGATCGCAGATTTACCCAACCTGGATGATTTTACTGAACTCTCTTCAACTGACTCGATTCAACTCACATCAGAACAGCTATATCAGTTGCACGAACAGACAAGCGCCTATGTCAAAAAATTACGGGGGATGATGTCTGATCCAAGCGACTTTGCTTACCCTCGCTACTGGAATCCCCAGCTATTAACCAGTTCAATACAAACCCAGCATACTGAGCTTTCAATTGAGCGCTTTAAGAACACCCCCATGGGCAAGCTAGAACCAACCAGTCGCCTCAGACGTCTCAACTGGGACAAACCTTGCCATACCTTAAGAGCTGGTACTGGTTATGAGCGTGGTAGTTATACCTCTCCTCGTCCAATTCATCCTCAGTACCCCAGAGTCATCTCAGTGCGTGAGGCAGCGCGACTACACTCCTTTCCTGACTGGTTCCGCTTCCATGCGACCAAGTGGCATGGGTTTCGACAAGTAGGCAATGCTGTGCCACCTCTTCTCGCGAGAGTCATTGGTAGCCAAATTATTGCAGCGTTAGCGATTGAACTCCCAGTGCCAACAACTCGTTTAGAACTTGGGAACACTAAAGTACTCAAGTTCACCCTGGTGAAAGCTTCTAAGTATTGGAATGCGCCAAAGCACTTTTTCGATTAAGGCGTGTTGGGTACGTTGAACAAGTAGACGGAACTGATATTACGATGAGTAATATCAGTTCAGCCCATCCGTTTCTCCATGCCAGCAAAAGATCGCTTTCATCAGGCAGTCAGACACGCCTTGGAACAGGAGGGCTGGATCGTCACCCACGACCCACTTCACATCGAACTGCCAGACATTGAGGTCTACATCGACTTAGGAGCAGATAGGCTCTTGGCTGCCGAACGAGAAAGCCAAAAAATCGCCATTGAAATCAAAACCTTCTTGGGAACTTCTACGCTGTTTGAATTTCACCTCGCCGTTGGTCAGTTTGTCAACTATCGCTTTCTCCTCAACAAAGTTGAGCCAGAGCGAGAACTTTATCTTGCCGTTCCAGTTGAGACTTACGAAACATTCTTCAGGCGTGAGACAGTGCAAGAAATGACTCAAGCTTACCGTCTCAAAATTGCAGTTTATAACCCAAACTTGGAGGCGATCGAGCAATGGATCGAGTAGAACAATACCGAAGCTATATCAAACAACTCCTAACAGAATATGCCAGCTATAAGTCCCTGAACAAAACAATCGAGCGGCAATTTGTTTGTGATACCGAAAATGACCACTATCAAATTGTAAACATGGGTTGGGACGGGCATCGCCGCATTTATGGCTGTACTATCCACATTGATATAAAAAATGGCAAGATCTGGATTCAGCACAACATGACCGAAACCGACCTAGCCCAAGAGTTAGTCAGCCTCGGTGTTTCCAAAGAAGATATTGTGCTTGGGTTTCATTCGCCCTTCATGCGACAGTTTACCGACTATGCAGTTAGCTGAAACAGTCTAAGACTGCAATCTCTGTCTGATGCCTGAATCCCATCGGCTTCTAGCCTTGGGAATAGCTCAATACGCAGGTAGCTACCAAGCCTTCTATGATGCCCTATTGATATCCCGCCGCCTGAATTGAGAAAAGCCGAGCATAGCGTCCTCCCAACTTCAACAACTCCTCGTGAGTTCCCTGTTCTAGAAGTTCTCCTCCTGCCATCACGACAATTTGGTCAGCCATTCGCACTGTAGAGAAGCGATGGGAAATTAAAACAACCATCTGATTTTGGGTAATCTTACGAAAGTGGTCAAAAATTTGCACCTCTGCCTCCGCATCCATCGCTGCCGTTGGTTCATCAAGTACCAAGATGTCTGCACCAGTCCGCATAAAGGCTCGCGAGAGAGCAATTTTCTGCCATTGACCGCCTGATAGTTCCTGTCCTCCCTTGAACCAGCGCCCTAACTGAGTGCCAAACCCTTCTGGCATCGCTTTAATGAAGGGTTGAGCCGTACCTTTCTCCGCCGCCACTTCCCAGCGTGCTTCGTCTTCCAGATGTTCCACGTCTCCTACACCCACATTTTCCCCAACTGTGAACTGGTAGCGGACAAAGTTCTGGAAAATTACACCAATCCGTCGCCGCAGCACCTCAACATCCCACTCCTGCAAATCCAATCCATCCAGAAGGATACGCCCAGAATCCGGACTGTACAATCGGGTCAAGAGCTTAATCAATGTCGTTTTGCCTGAACCATTCTCACCAACGATCGCTAATTTCTCTCCCGGTTTTAGGTGGAGCGAAATACCCTTCAACGTAGGTTTCAAACCTCCCGCATAGGTAAAAAACACATTCTCGAAGCGAATACCATCCCCCGGAATTCTCCCCTGACGCGCCTTACCACGAGGTTTAGGAACATCCTGCTCTAGAAACTCGTAAAGGTTTGATAGATAGAGATTATCCTCATACATCCCCCCAATCGAAGTCAAAGCAGCAGTAAAGGTAGACTGTCCTTGCCGGAATACCATCAGGTACATCGTCATATCCCCTAAGGAAATGCGACCGAAAATCGTTTCCAGCACAATCCAGGCATAGGCAACATAAAATACCCCTGTACTCAGCAAGCCCAAGAGATAACCCCACAATCCCCGCCGGATCGTCAAATCCCTATCTTCACCGTAAAGTCGATCAAAGATATCGCGGTAGCGTCGCAGCATCGTATCCCCTAGCTGATAAAGCTGAACCTCCTTCGCATAGTCTTCACGAGCAATCAACGTTTCGAGATAATGCTGCTGTCTGGTTTCAGGCGATCGCCATTTAAACAAACGAAACGCTTCTCCAGCAAACCGAGTCTCTGCAATAAACGGAGGTAACGCCGCCACAAGCAGGACAACAACCGCCCAAAGGGAAAAATTCAGCAGCAGACCCCCATACGTCACCAGCGACAGGGCACTCTGAATCAGGCCAAACGTCCGCGTCACCAGTGAGAGAGGACGAAGCGATGCTTCTTGCCGCGCCTGATTCAGCTTGTCGTAAAACTCTGAGTCCTCAAAATGGACAAGATCGAGTGTCAGTGCCTTCTCCAGAATCAAGACATTAACCCGTTGCCCCAGTAGTACTCGCAGCAGTGATTGACAAACCGTCAAACCCCGTTGACTACCTGCCAGCAACATCACCGCGATCGCTTCCAACCCCACAAAGCTCAAAGCCGTCCAGCGATGAGCTTCCACACCCGACCCAGATGCCAAAACAACACTATCAACAATCAACTTCCCAAGATACGCGATCGCTGCTGGTAATAAACCTGCCGTCAGCGTCAAACCCGCCAACACAACAGTTAGAGTGCGGCTAGTCGTCCATACCAACCCCAACGCTCGTCCGCTGTAGCGAAACACTGATAGAGATTGACGCAATCCCCGTGTAGGAAATTTCAAAGAGTTGCGTTTCCTTTGTCTTTTCATCTTCTGGTCAACTTATGCCTAGTTTTTCGACTCTTAGTCAAGATATGCTTGTAGCAGGTTTTTTTAGGTGCGATCGCGCCAACGAAAGAATCGTCAGTACAGCGTCCCCTGTAGTCAATTTAAGTATTGGGGCAGCGTTAGCCTTGAAATATCTGGAAGCTGAAGGCATTACTCTTCAGGTAAAGGAGTCCCGTTAGGGTTATCGCCTGCTTCGGCAAATGCATCTACTGCCCGACCTAATTCTCGTTGGACAGGCTGGGTAGACTTAAGAAAAATATGAATGACTAAGTCTAAACTACTGACAAACAGCTACGGCAATTCAACTGAAGTAGGTTTAGCAATGTGGGGTAAGCCCCAACCTAATTTTTCTCGCAAAATTCGGAAAAACTCTGGGGGTTGCAAGCGGATAAATCTCGCACTATATTGCGATCGCATCATCTGAACCTTATCATCTGGCAACACATAGCACCCGGCATTCCCATCAACCACCATTACCATCTGATTGGGAGTTGCTGGAAAAATCGTGATTGGCTCACTATCAGCAAAGACTAAGGCTCTAGACGCTAACGAATGCGGGCAGATCGGCACTAATTGCAGCACTGGCACTCCAGGCGTTACGACTGGCCCCCCAGCACTAAGAGAATAAGCCGTCGAGCCAGTTGGGGTGGAAATAATAATGCCATCTGCTGCAATATCTACCGCTGCATGACGACCAATCTCAATTTCAAAATGGCACATACAGGTCAAGGGTTCCCGGTGCAGCACCATCTCATTCAAACACAATGCTTCCCACCACAGGTTATCCTTACGCATGACCTGAACTGACAGCATTGTCCGCTCTTCAACTTCGTATTTTCCTTCCTTTAACTGTTCCAAGGCATACGGCAGTTCGTTAACATAAGTTTCTGTCAAGAAACCCATGTGTCCCGTGTTTACAGCTAGTAGAGGGATGCCAAATGGAGCAATCTGGCGAAACGCGGCGAGAACTGTACCATCTCCGCCTAGCACAATGGCAAAGCTCATTTGCTCATCAAAGCCGGGAGGGGCAAGCTTATCAATTGGCGTATGACAAATGGGAGAATCAGGCCGTGAATAGCCTAAGATTCCTCCGATTCCGGTAGTCATATAGACATCCCAACCCGAAGCACTGAGTTTTTCTTCCAACTCTACCGCGACACGACAAGCCACGGGTTTGAGGTCGTTGTATATAATGCCTACTTTGGGCACGCTCACTAGTCCACGTAGGGGTCAAATAGTCTTGAACAATTAGAATGATGCCTAGATTTTAGACAAGCGGTTTCCCTGGCAATGCGAAGCCAAACAACCATTCACTCCAAAAGCTACTGATTATAAGGCTAGAGGTGTCAACAGAAACAGTAGTAAACAAGTCCTGCTCTATCTTTTTTTAGAAGACACCTCTAGCTGATATTCCAGTATTTTTGCTTATTAACTAATCTTATCGTGACCTATCTTACATCAGTTTTGCTCTGCCCAAAAACTTTTAAGATTTAGTTTTGAAGGGAGATCTTTTCTTTGCCTGCTTTTTCGCTTTGTTTTTCTCGAAATCAATTTCCTTGAGCTTTTTCATAATCCGGCTAAAGTATTCTTGCATATAGGCTTCCAAGGTTGTTGTTTCCTTAGGGTCTAGCCCAAAGACCTGATACGTTTCGTCCATTGAGGCATTCAGAGGTTTTCCGCTTGCTAGGACTTCAGTGAAGGCAAGCCGATCCGCCACATTCCAGCCCCACTGAAAAAATCGTACAACCCGACGTACTGCCCGTAGAAGGTTGAGGGGAAGTCGGGCAATTTTGGCATCTTTACCAGACAACCGCTCACATAGGCGGATAATTTCGTAGGGTTCCCAAGCACGGGTTCCGACAACAGGAAAGGTTTTCTTCTCCGTTTCTGGAACCTCAAGGGCACGAACGGCAAATTTAGCAATATCCTGAGTGTCCATGTAGGCAATCCCAGAAGAATCACCAGTAATCCAAACGGCTTGCCCATCCAAAATCGGAATCGCATACTGACCGATTAATCCTTGCAAAAAGCCACAGGGCTTCAAGATTGTGTAATTTAATCCTGACTCGGCAAGGAAGACTTCTGTACACCGCTTGATTTCCATCAACGGGACATCAGGAAAATTCTCGGCATTCAGAATTGAGAAGAATACAAATCGTTCAACACCAGCCGTTGCTGCTGATTGAATTAGCGAGACTTTACCGTCCCAGTCCACCTGTTTGATGGTCAAGGAGTCGGTAGGTCGGGATGTTGCTGCATCAATGACAGCCGTCATACCTTCAAGGGCAGGAGGCAGACTTTCTGGAGATGTGAGGTCGCCTTGAAAAATTTCGGCTCCCCATTCTTTTAAAAATGTTGCTTTTCTCGGATTGCGTACCAAACAGCGCACCTGATGGCCTTCGTCTAGGGCGCGACGAACCACCTGTCTTCCTAAGGTGCCTGTTGCACCAACAACCAACAAGTTCATCTATGAGTTTTAGTAAAGAATCTTAACTTTTCTACACGATCTTATCAGAAATACTTGCGCGATCCCAGAGAAAGGCAAATAAATGCGATCGCTCAACAAAAATCTTTTACTCTAGGGATGCCGATGTAGCACAAAAACGCAACAACGTTCTCGCCAACCACATCGGCGCTGCCCTTAAGCCTTGTCTTTGTTCCCTTGGATTCTCATCTTTGTATCAGCCCCTTCGATTTTCTTCTGGATGTTGAGCAATAAAAAGCCCACGCCCAAGCCCACGAGAATCAGGGTAAAGGACAACACGGCTGCATTAAAAATTTCAGTGTTCATTGTTTCTCATCTCCTGCAAGCGCAAAAAAGTTTATAAGTTAACCTTACCGCCCCCAACACTACCTGTCGCCCAGCAAATCTAGACTAGGGTAAGAATATTGACGGCTAATCGAAGGGTTTAAAAACACGCCCTAGGGGGTATTTTAGAACAGTGAGGCAGTTAATACTCGACGACAAGCATTGGGAATGGTTGTAGCGGCACCGAATTGGGGATGCAATCAAAAAAATGAAGACAGAAAAAACTTTCTTTACAGAACAACTGGGTTCACACCCAGTCCGTCCCCGGTTAGCCGTTACCCTAGGAGACCCTGCGGGAATAGGACCAGAGGTAGTACTCAAGGCATTGGCAGACCCAGATGTTACTCAAGCCTATGAGATAACTGTGATTGGCAGCCGATCGCTTTTACAATCCTCCTACACCCAACTACGACAGAAGGGACTTGAACGAGGAGAGGCACTGGCAGATCCAGAGGACTTATCAATCCTTGATATTGAACTAGAGGCATCAGCAGAACAGCAAATTATTCCTGGTGTTGGTAATGCGGCAAGTGGCGCGGCAAGTTTTTCCTATCTTGAAACAGCAATTACTCGCACCCTTGCTGGTGAATTTGATGGTATTGTTACCGCCCCGATCGCAAAATCTCTCTGGAAAGCGGCAGGACATCACTATCCGGGGCAAACGGAGGTGTTGGCGCAGTACGCAAAAGCTGAGAGATTTGGGATGTTATTTGTTGCGCGATCGCCTCATAGTGATTGGCTACTGCGTACCCTCCTTGCCACTACCCACATTCCCTTGCGTCAAGTTGCGGATACTCTAACACCTGAGTTGATGACAAAAAAACTTGACTTACTCGTGGAGTGCTTGCAGCTTGATTTTGGGCTGAAGACACCTCGGATTGCGATTTCTGGCTTAAATCCTCATAGTGGAGAGCAAGGTCAACTGGGTCGTGAGGAAGAGGATTGGTTGATTCCCTGGCTAGAGCAAGAACGCCAAAAACGTCCTGAGTTAAGGCTGGATGGCCCCGTGCCTCCGGATACCCTTTGGGTTAATGCTGGTCAAGCTTGGTATAACCCTTCTTTGCCAAGTGGTGTTCCTGATGCCTACCTAGCGCTTTACCATGACCAAGGCTTAATCCCTGTGAAGCTAATGGCATTTGACCGGGCGATTAATACAACAATTGGTTTGCCTTTTGTTCGCACCTCTCCAGACCATGGCACAGCGTTTGATATTGCAGGTCTTGGGATTGCGAATGCAACGAGTATGAAAGCGGCAATTCAGCTAGCGGCGGAACTGGTCAACCAAAGATTCACGCTTCTTAACCCTTCAAGCGCAGAGGTGACAGTCTAGCTGGATTAGTTTATCTCAAGGGTGGTTGGTACACGCGGAATGCTTCAATCGGGACAACCCCGTTTTTGTCAGGGATGATTTCAAGCGTGTGTTTGGAGTTGCTCAAGTTCTGTGCCAACGTCGTGAAGTACTCACGGCTAGCGTCTTCAATTTTCGGCGCAACGTATACATCAACAAACATCGGTTTAACCTGCCACTTGATCTGAAAGCCTGCCGGGGTAGGTTTACCAGATAATTCAAAGGCGCTTTTCAACCACCAGTCACTGGGTTCGATGACGACACGACCAGAGTTGGAGACAAACTTGCGATCGCTTACACCGCTACCATCAAACCCCGTTTTGGAGCCGAAAACTTCAAACTTAAATAGGCTTGCATCGTCGTTGATCTCGGTGATACGTGCCGTCCAGTCTTCTATGATCAGTGGCTTCTCCCAAGAGACTTGGATGATTGCAGGCCAATCAACACCCACGGTGTCACTCGGTCGCGTGATGGCATAGAGTTCAGGAAATTCCGAGGGTTTCTTGCCATCAATTAGAACACGCGCTTGACTTGAGTTGCCGTCAGTGGATTTGGCTGCGATCGCGTCTATCCGGTTACCCTCAAACTCCAGAACAAGTCTGCCATCTTTCCACTCCACATCCGTTCCTACTGTGTACGTTCGCACCAAATCCTTCGACGAGTTAGTAGGTGACTGTTGATTGTAGCGAAGGTGTGGCTTTACAAGACTTGCCAGCAGGAAATTTCCGTGATCATTGAGGTGAACACCATCAGAGAGTAGATCTTGTGGTTGTAAATTGTTGTCCTTCAGGTACCGCTTCCAGGGTTCTCGAATCTCAATCAATTCGCATCCATACTTATCGGCAAGTTGGGGCAACCATTGAGTGGAGTGGTAGTCGTGCCACTGGTAAGTCTTGAGCTTTTCTGAGTCATCAGCAGAAGTCCCCGTGGGTAACCAGGTGATGTGATCGGAGTGAAATGCAATTTCGCTCGTTGTGCGGCGGCGCACGTTCGCGATGATTGCCTCATAGTCGTCATCTCCCCCATAGACATGGAAGATCATCAGATCGGGATAGAAGGGGTACAGATCGTGTTCTGCGGGACGGATTAACAGTGGGGCAGCAAATCCCCCAATCGCACGATTCTCGATAACCAAATCTGCATAAGGGAAGCGTTTTTTTAGGTCATTCGCGACATCAATCCACCAATCCTGCTTCGTAATTGATTGTCCGTAGAACAGAATCCGTACAGTGTTGTGGTGTTCTGGGGTACTCGTGGCAAGTAGCGTCATAGTACGCTGGATTCTCGCACCAAAATTGGAGTCATCCAGAGCCGAAGTAGGCGGCACAAAGGCTGAGTTCTCGTCCTGAAGGACAAGTTCCTTCGGGATGTCATCAGAGCGAGTCCTGATTTCGAGAGTAGGCTGATTCGCCGCTAGTACCTGTTCAGGCGATTCCGCTAAAGAATCCTTACACAGCGTCGAGTTGAGGCTCAAGACACTGCACAAAGTAACCGAGAGGGCGCGGTTCAGGAACGTACCTGGGGAGAAGAACGATGCGGCTAAAGCAACAACAAAGCTGACAAGAACAACAACGACAAAGCGAATCCGACGCATTAGAACCAGTTCTCCATTTTTTTTGTCTCACCTACTTCGTGATGAGGAGAACACGTTTAGGCAAAGTGTATGGGTTATGCAAAAAGCGATCGCCACTAAATTGACAATCATCTCATGTACATATTGCAAAAGCAGAGCTTTTTGTGGGATAGGCTCCTACCAGTTTGGTATAGGCAAATTCAGTAGGCAACACCCTAAACTGAGGCGGTAGTATTCTTCGGCTCTCTCTCCTTCACCATTTGACGAGCATATCCCTCATAAGCTGACATATCCTCGTCCAAAATGCGAATGCTATCTGGCGACACCAACACTTGTACCATTTCACCGGAAGCATAGCGGTGCAGATTGCGGCGGTGCAAGTTCTGTGTACGGACAACTATTGAGCTTTGTTCAGTCAGGCGGATAACATAACGTGTATCCGTGCCAATGTAGACTGCTTCTTCCAGCGTTCCTAGCAAACAAGGCTCGTCTGAGTAGCCTGACGGCTGAATTTCTGCTTTTTCTGGACGTATAACCAAGGTGACAACTTTACCCACTGGAAGCTCATCTGTACAAGCGACAGACACGGGTAACTGTTCATCCACCAATACCACAACTTCAGAAGCAAGCTGCTGGATGACACGACCTGTAAGAAAGTTTGTCTCACCAATGAAATCCGCGACAAAGCGAGACGTTGGGTCTTCGTAGATTTCCATTGGTGTTCCCACCTGTAGCACCTGACCTTGATTCATCACAGCAATTCGATCAGACATCGTTAGCGCTTCTTCTTGGTCATGGGTGACGTAGATAAATGTTACCCCCAAGCGTTGCTGCATGTGCTTAAGTTCTAGCTGCATTTCTTTTCGCAGCTTCAAGTCCAAAGCACCTAAAGGTTCGTCAAAAAGTAGTACGGCTGGCTGTTTGACTAAGGCGCGTGCCAAGGCAACTCGCTGCTGCTGTCCACCCGATAACTGGCGCGGATAGCGCTTTTCCATACCTGTAAGTTGTACCTGTGCCAAAGCCTCTGCCACCCGTCGCTGAATTTCTTTTCGTGGCACATTTTCCATTTCTAGCCCAAAGGCGACATTTTGAGTCACCGTAAGATGGGGAAATAGAGCATAGTTCTGGAATACGGTGTTGACTGGACGATGAAATGGTGGGCGATTCTGCATCGGTAAGCCGTGGATGTAGATTTCGCCAGAGGTTGGTATCTCGAAGCCAGCAATCATCCGCAATGTTGTTGTCTTGCCACAACCAGACGGCCCAAGTAAGGAAAAAAATTCTCCTTCAGCAATTTGGAGATTGATGTTATCTACAGCTTGGAAGTCTTTGTTTTGTGAGCCTTTAAATACTTTGGAAACGTTTTTTAATTCGACTGCATAAGATTCCATTGGCTTCGTTGTCGTTAGAGGAATGTTGGTTAAGTTACAGATAAATTTTAAGGGCGCACGGCTGTGCGCCCCTACGAACGGGTTACCAAAGAGTGTTTATTGAACAGATTACTTACCAATGCCAACTTTCACTTCTGTCCAAGCTTCGTCATAGAACTGCGTTGCTTCACCGATATCTTGGATGTATTTAAGCTTAGAAAATACATCCTGTTTTGGATATATTGAAGGATTTTCTAAGTTTTTTTTCTCGATTAAGCCCTTATCTATTGCCGCTTTATTTGGTGTCCCATATTGGATAAAGTTAGAGATTTTTGACCCAATTTCTGGTTCAAGGATGAAGTTGATAAATTTTTCAGCAAGTTCTTTATTTGGCGCACCTTTGGGAATTGCCATGGTGTCAGTCCAGACAATTGTTCCTTCTTTGGGAATTGCGTAGCGGATATCTTTGTTTTCTTTCATTAACTGGAAAATATCACCGCTATACTCAAGGGTGAGATCGACCTCGCCTTGATCGAGTAATGCTTGACCTGTATCCGGAGAAAAAGATGCGATCGCATCTTTATTCTTGATTAAAAAATCCCGCGCTTTATTGAGTTCATCCTGGTTTGTTGTGTTCGGGTCGTAGCCGAGATACATTAAAATCCCACCCAAGGTAACGCGCATCTCATCTTGCAGCGCGACTCTGCCCTTAAACTTCGGGTCAAACATTTGCCCCCAGCTATTTATCTCACCCTTTGTTGCCTTGATGTTGTAGCCAATTCCCATCGTCCCCCACTGGTAAGGCAGACTAAATTTGTTACCTGGATCGTAAGGGGGATTCAGAAACTTAGAATCAACGTTCTTGATGTTCGGGATATTGTCTAAATTTAGTTCTTCTAGCAACCCTTCCGCCCTCATGGTTGTCACCATATAGTCACTTGGAAAAACCACGTCATAACCAGGATTTCCAGGCTTAAGTTTAGCGTAGAGAGCATCATTACTCTCGAAGGTGTCGTACTTGACTTTTGCCCCGAACTTTTTCTCAAATTCGGTAATAGCGTCCTCTGCGATGTAAGTCGTCCAATTATAGACATTGAGGACATTATTCGCATTTTCACTCCCCATTTCTGAAACAGTTGGGCGATTACCACTACAACCGAGTGGTAACAAGACGGCAAGTAAAAATAAGGATAGGAAAAGAAGTAATCGTTTTCTCATAGTTATTCCAAGAGTAAGAATATTGTGTTATCCCAAACGCTCTCGTTGTCCAACAACCAGCGAGGACACAACCAGTAGCATAGAAGCCAACAACATTAAAGTAGAAATGGCGTTAATCGCTGGTGTTACTGAAAATTTAATCATTCCGTAGACAAAAAGCGGTAGAGTGGTTGACCCTACACCAGATGTAAAGAAGGTTACGACAAAGTCGTCCAAAGATAGAGTAAAGGCAAGCAGTGCCGCGCTAAAAATACCTGGCCAAATCAGAGGTAGGGTGATGCGCCACAGCGTCCGCCATTCATTCGCTCCTAAATCCATTGCCGCCTCTTCTATGGCTGGATTTAAATCAGCTAGCCGCGCTCTCACTGTAATTGCAACAAATGAAATATTAAAGGCTACATGACCAATAATTACCGTAGGCAAGCCCAATACTAAACGAATACCCGTTAAATTCTCTATTAGCTGAAATACTAAGCTAAAGAAGACGAGTAAAGAAATGCCCATCGTGATTTCAGGAATGATGATTGGCAGAAACAGTAATGCTTCCACAGCCGCACGTCCTGGAAACCGAAAGCGTTCCAATGCCAGTGCAATCATTGTGCCGAAAATTGTTGCCAATATCGTAGAAATCGCGGCAACTAGCAGACTATTATTTAATGCATCCCAAATCAAGACATCGCTAATACTGGCAGTTCCGTCTGATACTCCCTGTAATAAGCTGCGATACCAGTCCAAGGTGAAGCCTCGCCAAACGGCATTGAACCGGGAAGTATTGAAGGAGTAAATCACTAAGATGAAAATGGGCAGGTAGAGGAAGGCAAACCCTAACAAGGAGACTAGCTTTAGCCCCTGTCTCCCAAGCGAACGAATTAGTAAATCAGTTTTTATTTTTTGCCTCTCCTCTCTTACCTCTCCACCCTTACCTGTTGCCATAATTGCCATCAGGATTTCACCTCCTCAGATGTCCGGAAGTAAATCAGCACTGGAACTAACACAACTGCCATTAGCAACATCGAAAGCGCCGAACCAAAAGGCCAGTTACGCGCTTTGAGAAACTGATTTTGGATAAGGTTTCCTACCATCAACGTTTTTGCGCCACCAAGAATATCGGGTGTAATGAAAGCGCCCACTGCTGGGATAAAAACAAGCAACGAACCCGCGATAACTCCCCGCATTGTTAAGGGCAAGACTACACGAAAAAAGGTACGCAAGTCATTTGCTCCTAAGTCCTGTGCAGCTTCGACTAACGAGAAGTTAAAGCGCTCCATTGTGGCGTACAAGGGCAGAATCATGAAGGGGAGGTAGCCGTAAATTAAGCCAACGGTAACGGCAAAGGGTGTAAAGAGGAGAGTGAGTGGTTCGTCAATCAGTTGCGTACTTTGGAGGGCAACGTTGAAAACACCTTCGGTACGCAGCAGAACAATCCAGGCGTAGGTACGCACCAGGAAGTTAGTCCAGAAAGGAATAATGACGAGTAATAGTAAGGCATTGCGCCAACGGGATGAACTCGTGGCGATGAAGAAGGCTAACGGGTAGCCAATCAGCAAGCAAGCAATGGTGGTGATTAAGGCAAGCCATATTGAGCGCCAGACTACACCTAAATACAGTTCACTTGTGACGCGCTGATAGTTCCGAAGGGTGAATTCCCAAGTGATGCCGCCATAGGTGCCACGTTCTAGGAAGCTGTACAGCAGCACAATGAGTAAAGGCAGGATGAAAAACAGCAGCAGCCACGCGGTTGCGGGAAATAGGAAAACGAATAGATTTGTGCGCTTACGAGTCTCAATCGTTGAGGTGGGTTGCTGTTGCTGTTGCTGCCAAATGGTCATTGCTCATTTGTTTGGGACAAGAGACGGCACGTTTAGTTATGAGGCCGTCGGTATTCTAAGCGTCAATTTTTTTTGACTGAAGTGTATTAAAACTTGTGCGGCACCCTCAAAATGTTGCCTGCATCACCATACCTTAATTTCTTTTCTGGCTTTGGGTGTTGTCGCAATAATTCTTAGAATTAGCGCGGTGTCGTTGAGATTGGTCGTTAAAAGTGCTGGTTGGTTGGAAGAACCTGGACGTGGGAGACTTTGAACTCCGGTTCTCCTTTAACGCTTCCCTAATAGGCGCTTGTTAGACGTTGACAAACCAAGTATACGAGCCTTTTATTAGTGCAAAATTTGTGACAAAAACTTTTTAATGCGATCGCCTTTTGGGTTGTTGAAAAACTCATCAGGTGTTGTGTCTGCAATCATCTGTCCCTCTGCCAGGAAGATGACGCGATCGGCAACCTCATGGGCAAAACCGACTTCGTGGGTAACATAAACCATTGTCATACCAGACTCAGCTAGTGATCGCATTACATCTAGCACTTCTCGCACCATTTCTGAGTCAAGGGCAGAGTCTTACTTTATCCTTTCCGTGGTTGTCCCTGGCGCTTAGCAAGTTGCTGCATGGTGAACAGAGCAATGCCAATCAACAGGAAAGAAAAAATAGTCGTAATCGTACCCAATGCATAGAGCGCAGGGGTAGTTACGTTGGTTGTCATGCCAAAAATTTCTAGGGGCAGGGTGTTGTTTTCTCCAGAAATCAACGAAGTCCGGGTAAATTCATCGTAGGAGAGGGTAAAGCCAAGTAACCCAACACCAATCACACTAGAGGCAATTAGAGGAAAGACAATACGCCAGAAAGTAGTGCGATCGCTAGCGCCTAAATCACGAGCAGCTTCCTCATAGGATGGATTAAAGCGACCAAAAATACCGAGCATAATCAGGAAAGCAAATGGTAACGTCCAGGTTAAATGTCCTAGAAGTGCAGAGGAATACCACTGAGCGGGTAGATTGAGGACACTGAAGACAATCCCAATCCCTAACGAAACGAGGATACTAGGAACAATCAAGCTAGAAATAGTCAGGTAGAACACTATGTTCGACCCTCTAAATTGCTTCCGGAAGGCTAGTCCTGCCATCACGCTGAAAACAACAGTAACCAGCATAATAATCAGCCCTAACGTAAACGAGCGCTGAAATGCTGTGACAAAACTACCAACCCGTTGCTCTCCAAACACGGCTCCAATCCAATGAAAACTGAATCCTCGCATCGGAAAAGTTAACTGTCCTTCTGGCCCTTGGAGCGACAGGAGGAAAACAGCAAACATTGGTCCGTAGAGGAATAGAACAAATAGACCGAAGAAAGCTGTGAGGAGAATAGATGAAGTAGAACGCTTTTTCTCTGCCATGATTCTTTAGAAAGTCAAAAGTCAAAGTTAAAAGTCAAAAATGGGTAATTTAGTTGCAAGATTGTTGGCTACTGGCTATGTGAAAAATGAATGTGAAACAGCTTAGATCTGCTTACGGATATCAACAACCCGCAGCATCGCAAACACAATTAAGAGGGTGAGAATCAGAAGAACGACAGCATTAGCGGCGGCAGCGGGATACTGCAAGCTGTCAATTTGATTCTTGATGAGATATCCAACAGAGGATGATTTGCCACCACTCATCAGTCGCATCGTGGCAAACTCTCCCATAACCAATGTCACAACAAAGATAGAACCGATCGCAATTCCCGGAGCAGATAAGGGCAGAATGATGCGTTTTTGGATCTCAAACGCTGATGCACCCAAATCCTCTGCCGCTGAAACCAATGCCCGATCAATCTTCATCATGCTATTAAAGATTGGGGCAACCATAAACAGACAGTAGAGATGCACCATCGCTAGCACCACGGCAAAATCAGAGAACAAGAATATCTCAATTGGCTTATTCGTCAGATGTAGTGCCATCAGTGCCTGGTTAATCAATCCTTCTCGTCCCAAGAAGGGAACCCAAGAAATCAGCCGAATGATGTTGGAGGTAAGGAAGGGAACGGTACAAACCAAAAATAAAATGGTTTGCCACTTGGCACTTTTAATATGAAAGGCAAGATAGTAAGCTACCGGATAACTAATCAGCACACATACGAACCACACAATTGCAGCAAATCTGATCGTGTTGGCGTAGGTTTTCAGATAAACCGGAGAGGTGAAGATGCCGATGTAGTTTTTTAGCGTAAACGCGGGAATGCTAGCGATGCCATTGAATTCCCAAAAGCTGACGACCAAGATTACTGCAATTGGTAGCACTAAGCCGAATAGAAAGACAAGCGTTTGTGGCGCGACGAGAAAATACGTTCGGAGATCTTTCGATGGGTTCAACATTGGAAGAGTTCTACAGATTAAATTGTTTGCTAACGGCAGAGGCGAAGCATTTTACATTGCCGATTAGAAGTATGAAAAGACAACTCAGACCCCCGACTTCTTTGTTGAAACCTTGATGGCTAGGGGATAAATCTAATTCAGAAGTCGGGGGTCTGCCGGAAATCGATCACCTGAATGCCTTACCCCTACAGCGATTGGATGTACGACATCGTTACGCCACAATGAACTCTGTCCATTTGTAGACGAGATATTCTTGCTCTTGCATAAATGAGTTCCAGCAAACGATGTTGCCAACCCGTTCATTAAAAGAGCCGCCATCTCGCACGGCACCTTTGGGTTCAATCGTCTTGCCAAATGGATCGATCATGTCGATCGCTGCCGCTTTCCCGTCATACCAGAAGTCCCACTCTTCAGGCTTCATGAGCTTTCTGGCACTTTCAGGTGCGGCGCTGTAGTAACCTTGCCGACTCAAGAAACTACCCAGCCAACCGCTTAGTGTCCAGTTAAGATACTCATAAGCAGCATCCAATTGAATGCCAGAGAGGTTTTTGGACAGACCCAACCCACCACCCCAACCTCGATAGCCTTCCTTTAACGCGGCATAGATGCAGGGCAATCCCCTACCCTTCACGGCGGTAACAGCAGGCGACCACATCGATTGCAGTATCACCTCTCCTGATGACATGAAGTTAACGGACTCATCAAAGGTTTTCCAGAAAGCCCGAAACTGACCGTCTTGCTTTTGCTGGATCAAGAGTTGAGTGACCTTGTTGAGTTCTTCACGGGTCATATTGCCCTTATCGCTGAATGTCATCAACCCCTGCGCTTCCATCACCATTGCCGCATCCATAATCCCAATGGAGGGAATGTCTAGAAGTGATGTTTTGCCCTTGAATTCAGGATTAAATAGTTCTGCCCAAGATTCAATTTTTCTACCTACCAAATCAGGACGGTATCCCAACGTATCAGCACCATATTGGTAGGGAATCAAGGTTGCCCAGTTGGTTGGCTGCGCGGCAAACTCGGTTGAATTCTGATCCTTGACAAACAGCACTTTACGGGGAGCCGTTCCTTGAGAGGTATTTACCCTAGCGCCTGGACGCAGTTCTCCCGTAGTGAAGATGGGCGTAATTTTGTCAAAGTCCTTGAGTTTGTTGACATCAATTCCCTGAAGATTACCGGAGGGAATCACCAACGGCAAGCTGAAGAATTCACCATCAAAGATGTCGTATTGCTTGGGTTGGGTTACAGCTATCTGAATATTCTCTGCTGTACTCAAAGCCCGCATCCGGAGCTTAAAGCCCAAATCCTTCTCCGCTTGTGTACGGATTTCATTCACCTGAGCAACGCCTGTCCCGATAAAGCGCAAGGTTACATCTTTAATCTTGTTAGCGTTAAATTCAGGTCCACGAGCAGGGTTGTTGGGAGTTCCGAGAGGAGCTTGTGCTTGGGGAGAGGCACATCGAGTTGTAGCGATCGCAGCCCCAACCGCCAGTCCACCCCTGACGAAGTTTCGCCGACTGATTCTAGTCATAGAAAGTAATTTTTGACTTTTAACTTTTGACTTTCTTTAGTGCGGTAAGAACACGCAATTGCCTTCTGACCAACGCAACGTAACGAGTTGCCCTTCAGAATAGGGGTCTTCTTCCCAATCTGTGGTACGGACTTTGTAGAGTAGCTCTTTCCCCGTCTTCTCCTCTAATAGGCAAACTCGCGTGACATAACCTGTCATCTCAATCGATACGATGCGAGCCGAAATATGGTTTGCTAGATGACTCGGCTTAATTGTTGGATCGGGGGAATAGGACTCCATTTTCATTAAATCTGGGCGAACGCAACAGGCTGCTGTCGATCCAATGGGAGCTGCTTGTCCTCGGCAGTACAGGGAGCCAATGCCCTCAACCTCTAGCTCAATCAAATCGAGTTTGTTGGAATCCGGTGCATAGTGTCTCACCTTGCCTTGGAAGATGTTGTTATCGCCCATGAACTTGGCAACAAATTGCGAGGCTGGTGTTTTGAACATCTCAGATGGGGTTGCCACCTGATCGAGATGACCATGACTCATCACCACAACCATATCGGAGAGGGAGAACGCTTCTTCAACGTGGTGAGTCACTTGGATAAACGTCATGCCAAATTGCTTTTGAATGCGGCGCAGTTCCGTCCGCATCTGTACCCGCAAGTTTTCATCGAGGGCGCTTAAGGGTTCATCCAACATCAGCACTTGAGGACGAGTGACTAGCGATCGCGCCAGTGCAATTCGCTGTTGCTGTCCACCGCTCAACTGACTCGATTTACGATCTGCTAGATGGCTCAATCCCACCATCTCCAACATTTCACCGACACGAGTGCGGCGATCGCTAGTTGGTACTTGCTGCATCTCTAGACCGAATTCCACATTTTGCCAAACACTCATGTGGGGAAAGAGTGCATAACTTTGAAACATCATTGAGGTGTTTCGTTTAGCAGCAGGGATGTCATTGACACGGCGAGCGCCAATGAGAATATCACCACTAGTAATCTCTTCGTGTCCTGCAATCATCCGCAGCAGCGTGGTTTTTCCGCATCCGCTAGGACCTAGCAAACAGCAGTAATAGCCTGCTGGAATATCCAACGTGATGTTCTCTACTGCTGTTACCGGACCATACTTCTTGGTGACTGACCGTAGCGAAACACCTGCCGCCGCATTAGCCAAGGCTTCTTGAGTGGCACTAAGAGCTTGTTGATGAGTTGTATTAGCCCTGATGGAGTTTTTTCCAGTTCCGATTGTCATGGCTTGTTTTATTTAAATAAGTGTAGATATGGACACACAAAAGCTAGGCTCCTCAGCTCCTACAATGGGTCTGAGCCGTCTTGCTATCTCTGGGGGTTATGGAAGAGTTCCGCTTGATTCCTTACAGCTCTCAGCAGAAGTGGCGAGTGCAAAACTCAGCAAGTATTGTGGAAACTTAATTTAAGTTTGTACACTCGGTATAGCTTGCGATAGAAAACACTTTTGTATTCATGTTTACACTTTGATGAGAGACTGATTGATGAACTACACGTAGAGATTTGCGATCGCACAATCAAGAGATGATTTTGATAGCATTCATGGTTCGGTTAACTTCAACATGTGGGTGAAACACATTGGTCTGTATGATGCATCCTTAGATTGTGCAAGGTAAATTATGAAAAGGTGTCAAAACTATTTGTCAACAATTCCTAACTTTGAAATTTTTTAATTTATGGAAATAGCTACCGAGGTTTCTATATACTCCTAAGTACAGCCTCACGGAAACAACTATCCAGTTAAAAAAGGTTAAAAAGCTTACTGTACAAGCTTTCCTACCGTTTGCCCTCTGCTGTCTGCATTCTTGCACTCAGCCAGTTCAGTGTGTCGGTTTTTCCCGGAAACGCAGTCCAAGCGGCTAGAGACCATTTAATTCCTAGTAAGCAGCAATTAATTCAAAGAAACTAACAGTTTTAACGGGATAATGAAGCGGCTAAACAATTAATGTCTGTTTGCCGCAATTTCAGTAATTATGCAGAGAGAAATCAGCCATTTGGCAGAAATTCAGAGTATGTAACCGTACATGAGTTGCATAATAGCGGTGAATCAAGAGGCTCACCTGCTAGCTTTGGGACTAGTAAGCAGCCATCTTTCTTTTATTGATTTTATTTCATCCCAAAAAGCACTTTGGTAGCAAGGGAGGCTTTTAAAGCATTCTCTTAATTCATCGGTTTTTGCATCTTCTTTTATTTCATTAAATTCAGAGTCATCAGTCGATTATTCTGCTTGCCTAACCCAATTGATGATTGTATTATGGCTAATGCCAGTGAACCTCTCAATCTCACGGAATCCTAACCCGTTGTAATACATTCTCAAGCAAATTTGCTTGACATCATCAGAATACCCCTTGAGAGAATAGGATTCTACAAATTGACGACTACAGTTTTTACAAAGATAATTTTGTTTACCAGAACGATGACCATTTTTTCGGATTTGCTTTGATCCACATCTGGGGCATTTCATTTCTTTTCAGTTCTTTGAGACTATAGCGTTCTTCGCTAAAACTGTCGTGATAGCTGCAACTGAAAGCTTGTCAGACGAGTGACTTAATTGAATTAACGAAGCTAAACGGACAATCAGGAAGTGTAAAGTTCTGAATTCCCTCCGCAACTGTCAGATACTGAATTACGCATACTGCATTCTGTATACAGAAGCAAATCACAAGGCTATTAAGCTAAGCCGGAAATAAGGCAATTTCAGAAGCTGAAACCCTTGATTTATCGTTCTGTCGCCGTGATGCGATCGCCTTAATTTAATAGCATTGTCCAGTGGGGGGTTTGCGGGGCAACGTCCCCCAATCTAGGTTTTTCCAACGAATGATTACTGTTCGCTTAAGTCAGTGCCATTCCCCTTAATTTAATGAGAGTGATGCATTGGCTACACTACCCGCTTTGTAAGCTGCCCATCCACCGTAGTGAGAAATATCAACCCAGTTGTACTTCTCAACTAACTCACGGGGATACAGAAAAGCCGTCACTACTTCTCCATCCTCTAGGACGACATCACTGGCATACATATGGGGTGGCTCTGTTGCCGCAAGGTGTTCAAACTGTTCTAAACTCAGTTCATACACTTCCCCTGGAATAGAAATACCGCCCTCAGCTACTTGGTAAATTGCCGGGTGCCAACCATTTTCTGCTGCGTGTAAGCGATAAAGTGGGCGCGTTTTGGCTTCTCTGATGAACTTAGCTTCCCCAAGGTTGCCGTGGTCAGGTTGACCCCGAAGGGCAGAACCACAGATGAATACTCGTGTGGTTGTGATCTCTGTTTGACTCATAGTGTCTCTAACTCCTCTGTAACGCAGATAAATAGGTTGAAGGCAGAATTGTGCTTTCGTATACAGTTGAATTACCGCTAAAGCTGGATTTCATTTGTATTCTGTATCTTGTATACAGTATTTAGTGTATACAAGCAAGCCACTGACTACACCTTTTTGATTCCAACCACTGAAGAAGGAGTGCCACAATGACTGGAAATTGGAGTTTACCTAATTGAATCAAGAATCCCCGCAGCTTTGGCACGGGGAGTGTCAACGGAGTATTTCTTCGAGATGATGCTGATTCCAAAGTGAGTGATACAAACCCGGCTGTTGTAGAAGCTCAGCATGAGTACCTGTTTGAACAATTTGACCGGCTTCCATAACAAATATCCGGTCAGCGGTAGCCGCCGCCGAGAGTTGATGAGAGATAAAAATTACAGTTTTGCGCTGAACGCCTTGGGAGAGATTTTCCAAAATCTGAGTCGCTGTTTGATTATCAACACTCGAAAGAGCGTCATCAAGAATCAGCACAGGTGCATCCATTAACAAGGCTCTAGCTAAAGCCGTTCTTTGTCTCTGTCCACCAGAGAGGGTAATTCCCCGTTCACCGACGATTGTCTCGTATTGTTGAGGAAAGTTGAGAATTTCTGACTGGATTTGCGCTTGTTTAGCAGCCTGTTCGACTTCCGGCTGTTCGCTTAAAGGATTACCGTAGCGGATATTGTTTTTGATGCTGGTACTAAAGAGAAAGCTATCTTGAGGAACATAAGCGATCGCTTTTCGTAAGTCAGGCAAGCGCAATTTTGTAATATCCTGCCCATCTAAAAATAGCTGATGAGGCTCAATATCCAGCAGACGGGGTAAGGCATTGGCAAGCGTAGATTTTCCTGAACCAATTGCTCCCACAATTGCTACGGTTTCACCTGCATTAATCGTGAAGGTTACCTCTTTAAGGGCTGGAGTTTTTGAACCAGGAAAAGTGTAAGTTAGGTTAACCGCCTTAAGCTGACCTTTCACAGGTTCAGGTAGACTAATCGCATCGGGAGCATCGGCAATCCGTGGCTTGACCATGAGAATTGATTCGACACGATCAACACTCACTTCACCCCGTTGATAAGCAGTAATCGTGAAACCGAGAAGCGCCGTTGGGAAAACTAAACGTTCAGCGTAGAGAACCAGCGCAATAAAGTCCCCAATACTAATTGCTCCAGACGCGATCGAGCCAGAACCAACCCACAGCAGCGCTAGCAAGCTGACATAAGCAAGAGCTTCAATCACAGGGAACAAGATGTTCCGTGTTCTTGCTAGCTTAAGATTTGCTCCCAAAAGCTGTCCATTGAGCTGTCGAAAAGCACGGCGCTCGTTTTGCTCCTGAGCATATATCTTAATCAGGGAGATGCCACTCATATCTTCCTGAATCAGTTCACTCAAGCTTGAGAGTTCTTCCTGAACCGTTAGCTGTTGGTTGCGTAGATTTTCACTAAATAGCTGGACAGTAATCAACATGAACGGATAAACTGCGATCGCCAATACGGTTAGCCGTAAGCTAATCGACATCATCACTGGCAGTGTTAGAGCATAGGCAAATACTGTGTTTGCCAGACTCAATACAGCAAACCCCAGCAAACGCCGAATATTATCAACATCACTGGTAGCGCGGTTGATTAAATCCCCAGCTGTATTGGTAGAAAAATAGGATGGCTCCAGCGTCAGCAAGTGTTGAAAAATTTTCTGCTTCAGGTCAAACTCCACCTGACGCCCCAATCCAAACAGCAGAATGCGCGATGCCATCCGAATCACCCACATTACGCTTGAGAGAATCAGGATAAGCAACACAAAGCGCCAGATGTAGTCAAAGCTGACGGCTTGACGCAACTCGTCAATGCTATCCCTAATTAGTAGAGGGATATAAACTCCGATTCCATTAACAATTAGTAGAGCAACGATGCCTAGTGTAGCTTGCTGCCAGTGAGGGCGCAGATAAGCTAGCAGTTTTTGCAGACGCGAGTTAGCCATGTTACAAATCTAACAATTTTCGATTGTAGATGATGGCTAGTCCTGGCTCCCTGCACAAAAAGTGGGATTACCTAAGTGTTGTGGTTATGTTGCTCTGGCTTCAGTAATCCACTCAACTTGTTAGACGCCGTAGTGATTCCCCGTGAAAAACCCCGAACTTATTTTCGGAAAAGTCCTAATCGTTATGAGCGATCTTGATCTGTATCCTCTTGCTCAGATGTCGGCTTATTGATCTCTTCCTTAAAGCCTCTGAGAGTTTTTCCCAAAGCGCTGCCCACTTCTGGAATTTTCTTAGGACCAAAAATGATCAACGCTATGATCGCAATAATTCCGACTTCGGGCCATCCTAAACCAAACATAATAAATTTCCTATAAATTCTCCTTCACTAACTATAGACAGGAGAGGGCTACCGAGAGTGAGAAACTAACTTTGTTAACAGTTATAGCAATCAGCAGTCAGCTTTCAGCGGTCAGCTTTGGGTCAAATCAGCTCTAGCTATGTTACGAAAGCTCCCGTTAATGTCCTAACAGTCGTGGCTACTGCTATAACTCTCAAGGGTCTCAACAGTGAATAAAACAGAAACTAGGCAGCGTTTTGGCGATACCAGTCAATGGTATTTTTTAGCCCTTGTCGAAAATCCACCTGTGCCGTGAAGCCAAAGGTTTGCTTTGCCCGTTCGGTATCTAAACAGCGACGGGGTTGTCCGTTGGGCTTATCGGTTTCCCAGACAATTTCGCCATCATATTCCATCAATTCACACAGTAAGGTGATCAGGTCACGAATAGAGATTTCATAACCCGTGCCTAAATTTACTGGCTCTGGGTCATTGTAATCAGCCGTCCCCATGACAATCCCCCGTGCGGCATCCGTTGAGTAGAGAAATTCACGAGTTGGGCTACCGTCTCCCCACACGGGTAATTTCTTTTCTCCTATGAGCTGAGCTTCGTGTATCTTACGAATCAATGCCGGGATGACGTGAGAACTCTTGGGATCGAAGTTGTCTTCTGGCCCATACAAGTTCACAGGTAGTAAGTAGATACCATTAAACCCATATTGTTGTCGATAGGATTGGAGTTGAACGAGTAGGGCTTTCTTTGCTACTCCGTATGCCGCGTTGGTTTCCTCTGGGTAGCCATTCCAGAGGTCATCTTCTTTAAATGGAACTGGCGTGAACTTGGGATAGGCACAGATCGTGCCGATACACACAAACTTTTCCACACCCGCTTGATAAGCAGCATGAATTAGCTGTGTTCCCATCATCAGATTATCGTAGAACAGTTCAGCAGGTTTTTCTTGATTTAGTCCTATACCTCCAACGTGCGCGGCTAAGTGAATGACAACATCCTGCTGTTCAACAGCTTGTTGGCACTTTTCTAGGGAACGGAGGTCATAGTCATGCGATCGCGGTACGCTAATCTTGTCTAGCTTTGCCCCAGCTTGACACAGTTGCGCCACTACTTGACGCCCTAGAAATCCTGCCCCACCTGTGACAAGAATTCTTTTGTTACTCAAATCTAAACTTGCCATTGCTGTTGCCATCCTTGCCTAGCACTGCTGAATTTTTCTCTTCAATCAGTCGCAATTCGATAGTGTTACTTTTTGCGAACGGACTTGCTGCAAGCCCCCTCACGTACTTTAATCAACCATACTGCCCACACTCTGACGAATATAAGCGTTATCACTCATTAGCTGTGAAGCTTCGCCATTGAGCCAAGGCAAACCCAGCGCTCGCAAGTCCGCTTCCACCATTAAGGCGACTAATTGCTCAAATGTTATGGAAGGTTCCCAACCAAGCTTCTGACGTGCCTTGGTCGGGTCACCAATCAGTAAATCCACTTCAGCGGGACGGAGATAGCGTTTGTCAAATTCCACATAGTCGTGCCAATCCAGATTGACGCAGTTAAAGGAAATATCCAGGAATTCCTGAATCGAATGCGTTTCGCCTGTAGCGACAACGTAATCATCCGGCTCATCTTGCTGTAGCATCAGCCACATCGCCTTGACGTAGTCTTTAGCGTAACCCCAGTCTCGCTTTGAGTCCAGATTGCCGAGATAGATTTTTTTCTGCTGACCTGCTACAATCCGGGCGATCGCTCTCGTGATTTTCCGCGTAACAAAGGTTTCCCCCCGACGTGGCGATTCGTGGTTAAACAGTATCCCATTAGAAGCAAACATCCCATAGGACTCGCGATAATTCACGGTTTGCCAGTGAGCATAAACCTTTGCACAAGCGTAGGGACTCCTTGGATAAAACGGAGTGGTTTCCTTTTGTGGTACATCCTGTACCTTGCCAAACATCTCAGAAGAACCCGCCTGATAGAAACGCACATTAATGCCAGTGCGCTGGCGATAGTCTCGAATCGCTTCCAACAGGCGTAGCGTTCCCATTCCCACAGAATCAACAGTATATTCTGGTGAGTCAAAACTCACACGCACATGGGATTGAGCGCCGAGGTTGTAAATCTCTACTGGCTTAACTTCCTCTAAAATCCGGCGCAGGGTAACACCATCGGTCAAGTCACCGTAGTGGAGAAATAACCGTGCATTTTCATTGTGAGGGTCTACATAGATGTGATCGATTCGGTCGGTGTTAAACGTGGAAGTCCGCCGAATGATTCCGTGAACCTCATAATCTTTCTCCAGCAACAACTCACTCAAATAGGAACCGTCTTGTCCTGTGATGCCGGTGATCAGCGCTTTCTTTCGTTGCGTCATCTAAAAATCTTCCTGTGACAAATGTGGGCACCCACGACAACTGCTTGCTTTGTTGAATCGATACTCCAACTAGAGTAGTTGGGAGCTAAATCAATTAACTTTAAATTTACTTAAAATTCTCCCATTGCGAAGTGTGCAATAGCATAACTTATGCTGTTGGTTTTAGCGAACTCTACGGAACACCAAGAATAAGGGATAAATGGATAGGTGGGTCTACATTTAAACATTTAGACAAACTAATGAGGAGATAGTTGGCAGGGAAGCGGCAGATCCAGCAAGTTCCTGCAACACATTCTCCCGTCATCCTATCCCCGATCTTCCCAACAAGCAAAGCTATCCGCCATTTATAGAATGCCTGAACATTCCTGGTATCTCCCTCAGTACGCGCCATTATTTTTGGGAGCAATGATTACACCAAGAGTTCTCACTATCACCCATAAATCCAGCCAAAAACTCCGGAAGTTAACATAGTAAACGTCAATCTGAACCCGACGCTCATAAGGAATGTCATTACGCCCTGAAACTTGCCATAAGCCAGTAAGACCTGGTCGAATTTTCAGAACTTTGTCCATATGACAACCGTACTTTGATAGTTCCTCTGGTACTAACGGTCGAGGACCAACAACACTCATATCTCCTTTCAAAACATTCCAAAATTGAGGAAACTCATCTAGGCTAGTAATCCGTAGAAATTTTCCAATGGCAGTAATCCGAGGGTCTTGCTTAAGCTTGAAATTATCCTCAAACTCATTACGCAAGTGCGGGGATGTTGCCATAATATCGTCTAATATCTCATCGGCATTTTCTACCATTGTTCTGAATTTTATACAACCAAAAGCCTTGTAATCTTTCCCGACACGTTCTTGGACATAGAAAATTGGTCCAGGTGAACTGAGCGCAATCAGCAGGGCAAGTATCAGGTAAATCGGCAAAAACAAAATCAGAACCAATAGCGAAAATATGACATCAAACAGCCGCTTGGCGAGATCTCCGTCTAAGCGATGTTGAGATAGACCTCGTTGTCTGTTTCGCGCCGCGAGTGGCTGAAATCCTCGCTTCACGAACGTTCTCAACATCTTGACGGAGATAAGTTGGCTTTCGGCAGTCATCTTACTCCTTCACTTCACACCACACCGTCATGATCATAAAGCCAGAAGACGCTTGCTAAGGTGTTCTTCGCCCTGGAAACACGAATTTGTTAGTTCAAAGTCGAGATTGAAAGTCCTCTTGGCACTGCTCCAGAAAACTCAAATAGCGATCGCTAAAAACGTTTGGGGCAAATTCAGCAGCGCTTAATCGGCTCATTTCGGGACTAAACACTCCTTTTGACTCCTCAAAGGTTTTTACGGCTTCGATTAACGCTGCTGCACTCTGAGTTAGAAAAAATAGACCCGTTGCACGGTCTGAATGTTGCCGAATATCCCGCACCGTTTCCAGCGCACCACCAGCGCCATAAGCAATAACTGGCGTTCCACAGGCTTGAGCTTCCACAAGAGCAATGCCAAAATCTTCAATTGCAGCGTACACAAAAGCTTTGGCTTTAGCTAAATACTGCTCAACCACCGAGTCTGGCTGAAATCCCAGCACTTTTACATTTGGTCGTGCCAGATTACGAATTGTGTCCAACTCTGGTCCCTCCCCAATCACAACGAGTGGGCGTTCTAGTTGATTGAAGGCTTCGACAATCAACGAAACTTTCTTATAACTGACTAGCCGGGAAACCGTGAGATAAAAATCTTCTTTTTGAGCCTGAAAGGGAAAGCGTTCAATATTGACTGGCGGGTAAATGACTTCAGCTTGACGGCGGTAGCAGCGCCAGATGCGACGTGCGGTATGGTGGGAGTTAGCAATAAAGTAATCCACTCGGTTGGCTGAAAGCACATCCCACTGACGTAGCCGATGCAGCAAATACCGCGTGAGAAAGCCTTGAACACCACGGCCTAGGCGACTACTACGGAGATAATCAAATGTCAAATCCCAGGCGTAGCGCATGGGGGTGTGGCAGTAGCAGATATGGGGCTGTTGCGGTGTGGTTAGGATTCCTTTAGCGACAGCGTGGGAAGAAGAGAGGATGACATCATACTCGCGTAAGTCCAGCTGTTCAATTGCTAGAGGGAGTAGTGGGAGATATTTTTGGACCCCATTATAGGCATTGGGTAAGTGTTGCAAAAATGTGGTGCCAATCGAACGCCCAAACAGATAACTCTGGGGGTTAGTAGATTCAAAATCAATCAAGGCATAAAGATCGGCATCAACATGCTTTAAGATTTCTTGAACTACTAGTTCTGACCCGCCAGTTGCTTTGGGTGTCAACCATTCATGAACTAGGGCATACTTCAAGGACATTTACCCATAATGCTTGTCAGACTAAGAGCTTACCGCAAGCTGAGGCAGGTGGCTCTCAGCTTTTAGTGGTCAGCTTTCGGTTTTGAAAATAAAACTCAAGGCTCTAAGTACCAAGCCTTTACTCTCCTAAAGCTGAGAGCTAAAACAAAAACTTTCGCCGCGAAGGTCTAGCTACCGGAGCAGTAGGTGTTAAAGTCCGCGACAATCTGTTTTTCCAAGGTCGTGGCTTGTTGCACACCAAGCCGAGCCGCTTCAGCTGCTGAACGGTCATTCTTTTGTGAAGCGGCGATGAAGTTGCGTGTCGCTTTGCTGGTATCGCGATAGACATTAATAAAACCAGCTTGATAGTCTTGGAGTTTTTCGTCCTTAACATCGATGGCTTCCATGGCACGAGAAGCTTTTTCCATGGCATCAGCGGCTTGCATGACAGATTTAGGGTCATTCGCCTTTTCACCCTTAGTGACGGATTTCGCTTCACTAACAGCCCTGTTGGCAACCTCCATAATCTTTTTACACTCAGAGACTTTGCTCTGGGTGCAGCTAACAGTCCACAAGCTGATGGCGGTAGTTAAAGAAAAAAGGACGAAGTACCGCTTCGGAAAATGCATTAATGCTCTCCTAATGAATTTTGGGCACTCTCGTTGTCCTAGCATATTTTCTCTGTGCTTGAAAGCTTTACTTTTGTGTTGCTTCGAGTGCAGCAGCAATGCGTTGCAAAGTTTCTGTTAGTTGACCCAGTTGCTGGAGAGAATCATGTTGAGTTTCTGCAAGCGTTTGCACCGCGTCACTTAAAGCAAAGAGCTGATAGCCCTGTTGTTGAACTTGGTGCCCTTGGTGCTGCACCTGAATCGCAAGGGCATCCACACGGTCAGCCAAACGATCAATCGTCTCAGTAGTTGCCAGGACTGCCTCTCCAATTTGTTCAACAATTGACTCCAAGCGATTGATTCGGGTTTCCACGCCAAGTTCCTCCTTGTTTGTAGGAGTTGAATTGCTTTGAGCCTCTCCTGTCTGAGCGTGTCTATTCACCGGCAATTTTTTCTGATCCAAAAGCAAAATAACTCAACAATCGCTTCTTGTGTGAAAAGTGGCATATTGCCATGTCTATGAGAGAAAAGTCAACGGTACAACGTGAGCCGAAACGGTATCCATCTTGTCCCGAATGACTTTATTGATGACACCGTTGATGCCAATGCCAAGCATTGCTGATAATTTTACTGAGGTCTGAGTATTGAGGATACCAGCCAAGGATTTTTTGTGCCTTGTCGCAACTGCCAACCCAAAGCGGGGGGTCTCCGGGGCGGCGATCGCATTCTACGATGTTGATGTCCCGATTGGTGACTTGCCGTGCCGTTTCGATCACTTGCCGAACACAGAAGCCGTTGCCATTGCCTAAGTTAAACAATATAGCCTGCCTAGAAAAACTTCATAATCAAGCACAGTCACAGGGACAGGAAGTAACAAGACATGAAGCAATTGACTAGCCTGACGCACCCACGCTGATTTTATAGACAATTATTGCTCCAATGGCGAGTATAATGCCCGTGTAATAGCGATTCAAATCCTAGTTTAGGGAGATCAGGCGTCACCGAAACGACGGTACTACCAGCTACTAATTGTTAGTTGTTATTTTGAGTGGTCAGACTGACAATTAACAACCAACGACCACCAACTCACCACTCACTGGTTCTTAACGATGTTCCTACTACTTACCCAAGTACTGCTGTGGCTGCTGCTGACAGTTATTCTTTACCAACTGCTGCTGAAAGTAATCCCTAGAGCGTATCTTACCCTGATTGGGGGGTTATTTCTGTTTGCAATCATCGTGCTAGCGTTTTTCTTTCCCAACGATAGGTTGGTATCAGCAGCATGGAACATTCTCGCATTTCCCCTGAAGCCCGTTGGAGCTTCTATTTTGCTATTGATCATTGCCTTACGCCAAGGACTTGGCAAATCGAGGAATCTGGTTTCGGCAGCGCTACTGATTTTGCTAGTTTCTAGTACCCCAATCTTGGCGAATCAGCTGGCTCAACGGACTGAACTCGGAGCAATTCAAGCTGAGCAACGACGCCAAGAGCTTTGCCAGGGGGTGTGTCCGGCTGATGTGACACCGACAGGAACCGCTCCTGTTGGGGCGATTGTGGTGCTAGGACGGGGAACAACCCAAGCTAATCTACCCTACCGCACACAAATTCAGCTAACCGATACAGGCGATCGCATTCTTTACGCCGCTCAGCTTTATCGGGAACAGGTTGCCGCAGGTACCCGACCTCTAGTAATTGTTAGCGCTGGTCCTAGAGCGGATTTGCAAGGCAATCAAGACCAGACAACTGAGGCTAATGATATTGCCACCTTACTGACGCAACTAGGCGTTCCCCGTGAACAGATTGTGGTTGAACCCAGAGGGATAGATCTGCGTAGCAGTGCTATAGAGGTAAACAATATTTTAAGAAGTCGGCAACTCGGCAACAGCCGTGTCCTCCTGGTTACCTCTGGACTCAATAGCCGCCGTGCGAGGCTAACCTTTGCGGATGTCGGAATCAACGTAATTTCTCGACCTACGGACTTTGTAGGATTTCAGGCTGGGGCAACACCGAGATTACGCCTTCGGATCGAATCGTTCCTCCCCACTGTTGAAGCACTCACCGTTACTACACGCATCGTTGAGGAGTTTCTGACCTCGCTTTATTACTACTTACGAGGCTGGCTAGCGCCGGTAATCATTTAACTCGCTAAGCAATCATATTTACTCCCTTCCCCATAAATATTTAAGGCTGGGGAAAGGAGTACCTCACAAGCGACTCGATTGAAAAACTTACGGATAATCATGCA
Source organism: Microcoleus sp. FACHB-SPT15 (assembly GCF_014849525.1). Taxonomy (NCBI): domain Bacteria; kingdom Bacillati; phylum Cyanobacteriota; class Cyanophyceae; order Oscillatoriales; family Microcoleaceae; genus Microcoleus; species Microcoleus sp. FACHB-SPT15. The sequence goes on from NZ_JACJNU010000067.1 coordinate 35,263, forward strand.
CACTAAATTTCTACAAAGACGACTGGCTTGAGGGTTGGACAGATTATATTCAGTCAAGGTTCCCCAAGCGCAATTCTCTTTGGCATTCTCAACACCTACAGCGAGCAGTTATCGATTTATAGGAGTCAGACGGCTGAAACGAGTTATTGTTTTCTTGCCAGTCCCTTACTCCATCTCACCTTTCCATAGGTAGTCGAGTAGTTAAGTAGGGTACGTTACAACGCACCCTATCCTATGACTAGGAACTATTGTTACCTGCTTATACCTTGTTCACCACTGATGTCCTCAAATTCACTTGGGTATCTATGGCAACTGTCTGATAGACATTCTCTGGTATGGGGTGACGTGCCTCAACCAGACTAATGGCTCTGGAGGCACTTTCAGGTAGAATCACCACCAAACTGCCCGGTGTTGCCTGATCTAATGCCGTATTAACTGCCTCGATTTCCTTGAGAATCTTTTCATAAGGGCAATCTGGCTTTTCTTGGTTAATGCCCTTAGCAATCAACTCAGATGCCTCACCGCTCGAACGCCCCCGCAGATCATCATCTTCTTTAATAATTATCCGGTTAAAGATTTGTGCTGAGAGTCGGCCGAGTTCAATAAAGTCTTCATCGCGGCGATCGCCAGGGCCACCAATCACCCCAATGCGTTCTCCAGGCCAATTGCGGACAAAACTACCCAGCGCTTCATAACTTGCCGCATTGTGGGCATAATCAACAAGCGCATGGTAGCTACCAAGATTAAACAAATTCATCCGTCCTGGAGTCTGATTGACAGAAGCCCGGAAGGTTGTTAACGCCGCTCGAATTGCCTCAATCGGCACCCCCTGAGCAAAAGCAGCAAGACTTGCCGCTAACGCATTCGCAATCATGAAGGGCGCTCGTCCCTCCATTGTCACTGGCAAATGCACAGCCTGATCAATTCGCAGAGTCCAATCTCCTTTCAGAATCGACAAATAGCCGTTCTCATACACCGCCGCTAGACCACCACCTCGCGTGTGTTTTTGCACCAGCTCATTTCCTGGGTTCATCGAGAAGTAAGCCACCTGGCCTTTCACCCGCTTCGCCATCTCGGCAACCAGGGGATCATCCGCGTTAAGGACAGCATACCCCTTAGGACTCACAACCTCTGCGACAACACTCTTTAGGTGAGCCAACTGCTCAATCGTGTCGATATCCCCAATACCCAGATGGTCAGCCGCAACATTCAAGACAACGCCAACATCACAGCTCTCAAATGCTAAGCCAGAACGTAGTAACCCACCACGCGCTGTTTCCAGGACCGCAACCTCAACCGTTGGGTCTTTGAGAATAACCTGAGCGCTTTGAGGCCCGGTTGTATCACCTTTTTCCACAACATGGTCATCAATGTAGATGCCATCCGTGGTGGTGTAGCCGACAACTTGTCCAGTTTGCCGATAAATATGAGCAATTAGGCGTGTCGTTGTCGTTTTTCCGTTTGTCCCTGTAATCGCAATCATGGGAATCCGACCGGATTTACCATTGGGAAAGAGCATTTCCATCACTGGGGCAGCGACATTCCTGGCAAGACCAATGCTCGGACAGACGTGCATTCGGAACCCTGGGGCAGCGTTCACTTCCACAATAACGCCGTCTACGTCCCGCAGAGGCTGGGTAATATCAGGGGTGACAATATCAATTCCGGCAATATCCAGACCAATTGTTTTAGCCACTCGTTGCGCTAACCAAATATTTTCTGGGTGGATGTCGTCAGTCCGGTCTACAGCAATACCTCCCGTACTGAGGTTAGCTGTTGCCCGTAGGTAACAAATTTCCCCTGAGTTTAGTACTGTATCCAGGCTGTATCCCTGACGTACCAACAAATCCATACTGGTGCGGTCTACGATGATTTTGGTGAGAACGTTATCATGACCTTCACCGCGATTCGGGTCACGATTTGTTGTCTCAATCAGTTCCTCAACGGTGGCCTTACCATCCCCAATTACATGAGCTGGGACTCGTTCTGCCACCGCCACAACTTTGCCATTAATCACTAACACGCGGTGGTCGCGACCCTTATAGAAGCGTTCTACAATGACGGCTCGTGAGATATCTCTGGCAACATCGTAGGCTTGTTCCGCCTCATCCCAACTATTAATATCAATTGTGATGCCCCGTCCATGATTGCCATCCAAGGGCTTAATAACAATTGGGAAGCCGCCGACTTCTTCGATCGCGCTTTCTAGCTCGTCCAGATATTGAATTACTGTACCGCGTGGTACGGGAACACCCGCATCCCGGAGGATTTGTTTTGTGCCCTCTTTATCACAAGCAAGCTCAACTCCTAAAATCCCAGAGTAGTTGCTCAATGTTGCCTGAATTCGCTTCTGGTGGACACCATAGCCGAGCTGAATCATCGCTCTAGCGCTCAGAGGCATCCAGGGAATATCTCTTGCTTCTGCTTCTTTGACAAGCGTTTCTGTACTGGGGCCAAGGGCGGCATCACGAGCAAGGTCTTGCAAGTCTTTTAGATCTTGAGCTAATTCGTTTTGGGGATAGCTGCCAGTACTGACAATGCTTTGACACAGCCGTACCGCTGCCCGTGCGGCATAACGACCTGCTTGTTCGTCAGTGTACTCAATCACAACCTGGTAGACTCCCGGTGTCGCCGTCTCCCTGGTGCGACCAAATCCCACTGGCATACCTGCCATTGTTTGCAGTTCTAGGGCAACGTGTTCAATGATGTGCCCCATCATCGTGCCTCTGTTCACACGGCTGAGGAAACCACCCCGAACACCGGGGGAACAGAAATGTTCCTCCAGACTAGGTAGTGTAGCAATCAGTCCCTCGTAGAAGCCAGGAATCTCGTTGGAGGGTTTTTCTGCTAGTTCCTCTAAATCGAGACGCATGACGACGAGGTTGTGGCGTCGAATGCTCCAATAGTTGGGTCCGCGTAACGTCTGGATTTTCAGAATTCTCATAGCAACTTTTGAGGGTGGTGATTCACGATTGGGATCAGAAAGAAAGTATCAAGAAGCAATTACAAAAAATGCGCCTTTACTCCTTACTCCTGTAGGGTGTGAGCGAAAGACACGTCGTCAAGATGTGCCAAAATCCTTAAACAAGCGTAAGAGGGGTTTGCTCTTCCAATCGTCACACTCAAGCCAGCTGTCACATAGCGAGGCTCGATGGGAGACGCTACGAAAGAGCTAGACTTGAGAGCTGGCTTGAGCAGAGGTGCCTCCATAACAACAAGGATAGAGAAAATTTTTATCTCGCTCAGCAAAAACCTCGTCGAGCGCTGTTAAGTCTATTGCTTGGTGGTTCCGACCTGGCATGAATACGCTCTTTTCACAAAAGGTGTAGTTTTGATCGGTGGGTAACGGCTTCATCCTAAGTTACCTTGCTTAAACCCTGACTTACAGGCATGGACGAGGTTTCGAGTCTTATCTAGTTTCTAGCTTTAAAAAGCCCTTAAACTGTTCACCAGTAACAGTTTTCTCCAAAGTAGCAGATATGTTTTCCAGGAGGAGGTATAGGGGCGTACAGGATGCCATTTGTATTGTTATACGGTCTCTAACCAACTGGAAGATATAGAAACTATAGGACTTAGCAGTCCTGCGGGATGAGACTACGTTTGTGTAAATGGTAGCGATCGCCATAGCTAAGAATATGCACCCGGAGATTATGGAGACTAAGTGGGTCGGTAGCACTAACATCAGGTTGGTTGGTATAAGACATTTCTCCTGGATCGATAATTGTCACGGTGCCTTTGCCCATTACTTGTAATAAGCCATCTCTCTCGAACAAGGCACAAGTATCTTCATCAATACCAATTCCTAATCGTTCTGGATGTTCTGCTACAGCACTCATTAAACGTGCCATCCGATTGCGATTGTGAAAATGCTGATCGACAATTACCTCTGGAATAATTCCGAGTCCCGTTGCCATGTCTACTAAAGACCGATTCGGGCACTCCCCACTACCGCCTCCAGCGATCATATGATGCCCCATGACGGCTGCACCTGCACTGGTTCCTGCTAAAGTAATTTCACCTTGTTGGACTCGTCGCCGCACTTTTTCCATTAGGGGTGTGTCGGCGAGTAACCCACACAAGCGCAACTGGTCACCACCCGTCATGAAAACACCAGTACATTGTTCAACGTAATCCTGTAACTGGGGATCTTCCGCTTGGACGCGATCGCGGATGTCTAATACCTTGATTTCTTTTGCCCCCATATCCTCAAAAATCCGCTGATAGCGTTCGCCAATCACAGAGGGTTCTCGCGAAGCTGACGGAATGATCCCAATTCGCGCATCACCTGACCCAGCACGCCCAAAAAACGTATGTAAGATCTCTCGTCCATGAACCTTGTCTTCAGCACCGCCGATCACTAAAATCGCGGTTTTAGTCGATTGAGGCATCTTAGTTTCGTGGGCTTGAGAGTCTAACTGCAACATAATGTCGATTTTGGGCATATCAATGAGGTAAGTCAAATAATTGAGTGTTGCTTATCAAGGGGCATAAGGATTAAGGAGGGAGGACTGTGCAAGACATTCTCTTCATAGAGGGGCATCCACCTTCCACTGTGGAGAAGGCTCCGACGTGTTCGGAGCGTTTGTAAAATACAGAGTCTGTACCTGCATACGTTACCCAGTCCCCAATCACCAATCTCTAATCCCTAATCCCCTTTTATTGAAATGGCACTCTATCGCAATTTTTATTCTGGCTCAACTCCTCAGTCGATTGTGGTGGAAAGAATGCTAATAGCTTCTATCCATTAACTTTGACGGCTTCAGTAACTAGCAGCTTTTACTCTAATTCCCTGAACAATCTAAGCTTTTGACTGTCCAGTTGATGAAGAAATGCCAGCTTACGTCGGCAATCTTCTTATTTTGAAGCAGTACTATCTATGCATAATGCCAGATAATGTGAATAATTTGTTATAATATCTTCAATGTTCTCTGACTTGAGCAACGGCAAATTATTGTTGTTTGAGAGCCACAGACCGTTGTCATTCAAGAATTTTAGGCAATTTCTCCTAACGCTCGACGCTCGGCACCCGATGAATCCCCTGTGCGATTTGATATTGTTACGCTGTTTCCCGATTTCTTTACGTCTCCTCTGTGTTCCGGGCTACTCGGTAAAGCGTTAGCCAAACAAATCGCCCAAGTCAATTTAGTCAATCCCCGCGATTTTACTACCGACAAGCACCGACGAGTCGATGATGAACCCTATGGCGGCGGTGTGGGGATGTTGATGAAACCAGAGCCAATCTTTGCGGCTGTGGAGTCATTGCCGATTTTACCCCGACGTGAGGTCATCCTGATGACACCTCAAGGGCAACCAATGAATCAGAGGTTGTTGGTAGACTTGGCAACAGGTTATGACCAGTTAGTGGTGATTTGTGGGCATTACGAAGGCGTTGATGAGCGGGTACTGCACTTGGTAACGCGGGAGGTGTCTTTAGGGGATTTTGTCTTGACTTGTGGAGAAATTCCCGCACTGGCGTTAGTTAATGGAGTTGTGCGGTTGCGACCGGGAACGGTTGGGAAAGTTGAGTCGCTCAAAGCAGAAAGCTTTGAAGCTGGATTGCTTGATTATCCCCAGTACACACGACCAGCAGAGTTTCGGGGATGGAAGGTTCCGGATGTATTACTCTCAGGAAATCATGCCGAAATTGACCGTTGGCGCAAAGAACAGCAGATTGAAAGAACACGCGATCGCCGCCCTGATTTATACACCGATTGGGTGAAGAATTCAAAAGGCGATCGCGAATAGAGTAGTGATAAGTGAGGTGTGATGTCTCACTTTCATTCACTCCAAGCGACATAACGAAAGCTAGAGGGGTGACGTGACGTTACTCAGCAGCACGCGATCGCGAGGTCATCTTTAAAATGTTAAAAACACTAAACGGTAAATTCTTCTTCGCTACAGCCTTGTCTTTAGTGTTGATTAACAGCATTGAATTGCCAAAACCTAGTAGCAATTTTGCGAGTTGGCTCAATATTAGTAACGAAGCCTCTGCCAGAAGTAGTGGAGGGCGTGGTGGCGGCGGTGGATTTAGCCGACCTTCTAATTCAGGCGGTTCTCGCAGCCGTCCTTCTGGTTCCAATGATGGTGGTGGTTACTACCGCAGCAATCCTGGTTATGGTTCTGGTGGCAATACCGTAATTATTGCTCCGGGAGGCGGTGGTTACTACGGCGGTGGGTATAGTACGGGAGGTGGGATTTTCCCAATGCTCCTGATACTGGGCATGTTTGGTCTAATTGCTCTATTTGTAATTTCAAATCGGCTGCAATCTTACAGAAGTTACAGCAATGACTCCTACTTTGCATCTGGATTGACCACTCAAACTAGTGAACGAGACAACGACACAGTAACTCTCAGTAAATTACAGGTAGCACTACTTGCTCAAACTAAAGGTCTTCAATCTGAGCTATCGCAACTGACACTTAGTGTAGATACCGATACCCCCGAAGGACTATTAGAACTTTTGCAAGAATCAGCCCTGACACTGTTACGAAATTCTGAGTACTGGAGCCATGCTCTTGCAAACTCACAAAGCGTCTATATAGATAAGGCGGAATCAATCTTTAATCAGCTTTCTCTGCAAGAGCGTAGCAAATTTAGTGCTGAAACTCTTACAAATGTGAAGGGTGCAGTCAGACAAAAAGAAGCTGTAATTCCGGGTTTAGAAGAAGACCCAGGAGCTTACATTGTAGTGACGTTGCTAGTTGGTACAGCAAATGACAAACCCCTGTTTAAAGATGTTCGTTCAATAGAAGAATTAAAGGGCGCTTTAGAAAAGATTGCTTCGGTACCAGCTGACTATTTAATGAAATTTGAACTCCTCTGGAGTCCGCAAGTAGAGGCAGATAGCCTGACTTATGATGAACTACTGACCGAGTATACAGATATGGTTCAGATTGCTTAGGATGAAGCGTTAAATAAGAAGAATACAGAAGTTCAGGAGTGGCGGTGTTCAGGAGAAGCCTAAACTTTAGAGGAACGGAGGAGAGATAAGAACGACCATTCGAGGAGAGTTCTTGGTCGCAATCCCCATGGAGTATTCAGTGGCTGCTATTGAGGTAGGATGAGAATCCCTTTCTCAAATGCCTTCTGGACTCCAGCCAGTTCCTCTATTCTCCCATGCTTTCAACGCAATTTAACTGTAATTTTATTAGCAGTTTTGTAAAGGAACATTCATACTTAGCCAAAGGAGAAGCTTGATTTTAAAATTATCAAGAAAAATTTAAAACAAATATAAAATAATTGTCATTTTACTCGACAGGGTTGAGGTTTAAAGGCTAGGTTTGGAACACCCAAGTATTCCTAAAGACGTAAATGTTAGCCAAAATTAACTATAAGTTCCTCTTCGCTACAGCTCTTTCTTTTGCATTAATTAATAGTATCGATATTCAGTTACCTAGTAATAATTCAGAAGCACTGCTGGATATCAGCAACGAAGTTTTTGCAAAAAGTAGCTCATCTTCTTCGCGCTCCAGTAGTTCTAGTAGTTCTAGCCGTTCGTCCTCTTCAAGCTCTAGTTCTCGCAGTTCCAGCAGCAGTTCATCTGGAAAACCGTCATCCTCTTCCAGCTCAAGTTCCAGCCGTTCAACTCCGAGGGATTCCTCTTCAAGCTCCAGTACTACTCCTAGCCGAGCAAGCGCCAGCCGCACAGGAGGACGAGCAAGCGGTGGTTCATTCCAGAAACCAACACCGTCCCAGGCTCCGGTGCGCTCTAGTACAACAACTAATCCTAAACAGATTAACTCGCCTCAAACTAAACCTATCAGCCCTGCTAGGCAGCAGCCTGTGATTGTGCCAAGGGGCATTGATGTTGATATTGATATAGAGAACGAAGGCGAAGACTACAATCCCAATCAAATTGCTCCAAATTCCTCAACAGCAGGTTCAACGAGCAAAACAAATTCATCTTCTGAGTCAAATTCCGAGAGCAATTCTAGTAATTCCTCCAACTCGAATGACTCATCTGATGATTTTTGGTCGGTAGTCATAGGATGGGGAATCGTCGGTTTCATAATCTTAGGGCTATCAGCAGGAATTGTCCTTTTGGTTTATTTCATCCTGAAGCAGAAAAAACGGAGTAGTGCTGCTAATGAGCAAGATAATGATGTTGTAACTGTTAGCACGTTACAGGTGGCGCTTTTGGGGACAACCCAAGGGCTTCAATCAGAGTTATCTGAACTAACGCTTACGGCTGATACTGAGACTACTCTCGGACTATTACAGTTATTACAAGAATCAGCGTTGGTACTGCTACGGAACTCTGAGAGCTGGACGCATGTTCTAGCGAGTTCACAAACTGTTCAAAGTCGAGAAGAAGCGGAAGTTCTATTTAAGAAACTCTCGCTCCAGAAGCGGAGTAAATTCAGTGCGGAAACCCTTACAAATGTGGGTGGACGAGTAAACCGTAGAGATGCAGTTAACTCTGACCGTTACGAGGCGTCAGCGGATTATATTGTCGTGACGTTACTAGTCGGTACGGCAGATGACAAACCTTTATTTGGTGATGTCCGCTCGGTAGAGACACTGAAGGAAGCTTTGGAAAAATTAGGCTCAATGCCATCTGACTATCTGATGGTGTTTGAGTTGCTCTGGAGTCCTCAGGCAGAGGAAGACAGCCTGAGCTACGATGACTTATTGAGCCACTATACAGATATGATTCAGATTGTGTGAAGAGACTTGGATTGGAGTTTGGCAACAGGAGCCGCCTATTTCATGGAAAATGAACTTGATAACGATATTGTCACTGTCAGCAAGCTCCAGATTGCCTTGCGTAGTTCTGCTCGTTCTCTTCAATCTGAACTATCTGAACTCACTTTGAAAGCTGATACAGAAACGATAGAAGGGTTAAGTCAGTTACTAGAAGCTTCTGCACAAGTACTATTAAACTATTCTGAGAGCTGGACTCATGTCTTGGGGCGATCGCATACGATTCCTAGTCGTGAGGAAGCCGAAATCGTGTTTAACAAGCTTTCTCTTGAGGAACGCAGTAAGTTCAGCGCTGAAACACTGACTAACGTGGGTGGCGAAATCCGGCAGCAAGCCGTAGTCGAACCTGACCCAACTGAAGGGCCAGCCGCTTACATTGTGGTAACGTTACTGGTTGGGACAGCGGATGATCGACCGTTATTTGCTCAACTTGACTCGGCACAAGCCGTGCAGGAAGTGCTGAAGAAATTAGCATCAATGCGAACTGACTATTTGATGGTGTTTGAGTTGCTTTGGTCTCCCCAAGTAGAAAGCGATACACTCACTGAAGCAGAGCTAGCGACAGAGTACGCTGATTTAGTGGCAATCTCAAGGAATCAAGTGGGTGACTGATTCATCAAGGGAAATGGCTTCTTCCCCCTTCGTCTTGGTGCGATCGCTCTGGTACAACAGAAGGCAACTTCTGCTGTAGAACGGGTAAGAGGCGATCGCATTTCATCAGCAATGAGCGAAAGCGCTACACCGACGCATCACTTTCGCTCGAAACCTACTTACCGCTGTGCGTGTTCCTCCAGAATCTTCTGTGCCCGTGGCTTATAGATTAGATGGAACAACGTCTCAATGTAACGCATGATGTCCTCACGGTTTTCCTTGGAATTGTAGTTCCAGAATCCATAAATCCGCGCCAACGACAGTAGCCGGGTTGTGTGAATTTTCCAGGTGTAAGTACTGTAGACCCGCTCTATTCCCTGATGAGCAATTTCTTCCCAGTAACTCGGATTTTGGTCACACTTGGAGACAAAATCCAGAATCTTCTGAGCCATCTCTTCCAACTGAGTGGGGTTGATTAAGAAGCCGTTCTTCTTGTCTTGAATAATTTCCAATGGTCCACCAAACTGCGTACCGAAGGTTGGTACACCAGAAATCATTGCTTCCAAAATTGTTAGACCGAACGCTTCAAACAGTGCGGGTTGAACGAAAACACCTTGATGGTCAGCAATGACGCGATAAATTTCGCCTGAATCACTCTTAGCTAGACGGACACCCAGCCAGCGGAATTTACCATTTAGATCGTATTGTTCAAGCAAGCGATAGAGCTTGACAATTTCGTCTTTTTCTTCGTTGTCAGTTGATTCCTCAACACGTAACTTCCCGGCGACGATAATTAGGTTACAACGCTCCTGCAAGGCTTCGCTCTTACCAAAGCATTCTACTAAACCTGTTAGGTTCTTAATCCGGTCAAGACGCGCCATTGAGAAGATAGGGCGCTTGCTAGGATCATCGAGGGTGCCATAAACCTGAGATGGGTCTTCTAACGTAAAGAGCAGTTCTTCAAGCCGTTCACGAGCATCCGGTATCCGATCTTCTTCACGAGTGTAGGGGAAGTAAACAGTCTCATTTACTCCTGGTGGCACAACGTTGAACTTGGGAGAGAAGAGTTCAATCCCATCCACAACGTGATAAAGCTCTGGCATTGTGAAACACTTGTAGGACTCATACTGACCAATGCTGTCCGGCGTTCCGACAATTTCTTGATAGGTACTGCTGATGACGAAATTCGCTGCATTCATCGCAATCAAGTCAGCGGTGAAGTGCAGCGAGAAGTGGTATTTGTCTTCTAAATCTTGCCAGTAGAGGTTACTGAACAGGTATTTGGATTTTTCCAAAGCATGGGCAACATTACACTGGGTCACCTTCAATCGTCGGGCAAGCAGGAAGGCAACCAAGTTGCCATCAGAATAGTTACCGACAATTAAGTCAGGTTGACCTTGGAATTCTGCTAGGAGTTCTTTTTCCGCATCGATCGCGTAGGTTTCCAGATATGGCCAAATCTCAAATCGTGAAATCCACTCCTGGGTCATTTTGGGATTAAATTCCCGAAATGGTACCCGCAAAATCCAAGCATTATCAGTACCGTGTACTTTTTCCAGGCGTTCGTTACAACGTGTCCCATCACTGTTGGCAATGAGGCGGCTGAGGATAATAACCTTGGGTTCAACGCCCAATCCTTCCAATCCCGCGAGTTTAATGTCCTCTTGCAGTTGCTTTTCTAAACTCCGTGCTTGGTCAAGGACGTAGACAACCTGGCCGCCCGTATCCGGACGCCCTAAGACACCTTCTTGCCCAAACCAACCGTGGATTGAGACGAGGACAATCCGAAAGATCATCGGGATGCGGGAGATGAATCGTTCAAGCCCCTCATCAGCAGGGGAGTCGATCAGTTCATCCAGAATTTCCAAAGTTTCCCTGACTCGATAGGCAGTATTACCCCAGCCTGCTTCAAAGCCCATTTCTTGAAGCTTGTAGCGAAATTCTTCGTAAGGTTCCTGTTCTGGGCGATCGCTGACAAACGCCAAAGCCCGTTTTACCTGATCTGAGAGTTGCTGCTGGTTCTTAATCCGCCCGTTAATCAGTAGCTGAGTACCGTGAAACTGATGGAGACTTAAGAAGTTATACAAAGACTCCAGCCACTCGCGAGGGTCTTGAAATAATTTACTGGAGAGAAAGCGGTTGAGGAAGCGGACTCCTTTACCGATATTTTTGGGGTCGCGAATGGTTGGGGTGTAGTCGTAAAAGGGACGGAAATCAAGTTCGAGGAGATCACCTTCATTGGGATGGTGACGGTTGACCAAGCGATCGCGTAAATCTAACAGTTCTTGCACACTCACTGGCTCAACTGTCAAGTCTTCTAAGACTCGGAAAACTTCCTGGGAGGCAATTTTGGGTCGGATGATCAAGTAGAGGGTTTCGTCCTCCTTAATGATTTCCTGGGTGTAATACACCAGTTGTCCTAGATGAGACGACTGATAAAAATAGTCCGGTTTATTGTGGCTGGTGCAGTATTGAGAAAAAGCGGTAATAATGTCGTTTCGCAGTAGATACTTGGTTTCCGAGTTGCGTAACTGTCTGGCAAATTGCCGTAAATCACTTCTCTCGTCACTATCAATAACATCCTGGATCAGATTGATCATTGCAACTCCCAAAAAGTAAATTGAACGGTACTGACAACAATTTTTAGAAACTGTTGTCAGGAAGATTTATTCCCTGAGGTGTAGATAGGCACACGTCAACGCGGACAACGCTTACAAAGTGTAAAGTTGCCCGTATTTTTGTCGGATGTAACGAATGAATGGCTCGATGCGTAGATTAGCACCAGTGACGCCCCTGATCAGTTCAGTTGCCGTATATTTGCAACCGTGTTGATAGATTTTATCTTTCAACCAATTATGTAGTGTAATACAGTGTCCCTGCTCTATCTCTGTTAAGATTTCTGAATGAGATTGGAGTGCCGCTTCAAAAAACTGTGCGCTCATTAAGTTACCAAGGGTGTAGCCTTGGAACATCCCCCCTATTTGACCAGTGTACCAATGAACATCCTGTAATACACCATCAGTGTCACTTTCTGGAACAATTCCCAAGTCAGAGCGGTAGCGTTCGTTCCAAGCTTCTGGGAGGTCTTTTACATCCAGACTTCCTTCTAGCATTTGCAATTCCAAGTCGAAGCGAATCATGACGTGGAGGTTGTAGGTTACCTCATCAGCATCGGTACGAATTAATGATTTCCCAACTTTATTGATCGCTCGGTATAAGGTATTAAGTGATACATCACCTAATTGCTTGGGGAAGGTGCTTTGCAGTTGGGAGTAGAAGAATTTCCAGAAGCCGAGACTTCGTCCTACCATGTTTTCCCAAAGCCGTGATTGGCTCTCGTGGACACCTGAAGAGGTACCAGCGGCGAGAAGTGTGCCTTCATAGTTCCGATTAATCCCCTGTTCATATAAGGCATGACCCATCTCATGGATCGTGCTAAAGAGTGCCTGACTCAAGTCATTCTCATAAACACGGGTAGTAATTCGCACATCCCCGATCGAGAAATTGGTCATGAAGGGGTGGTGAGTTTTGTCTTGCCGTCCCCGATGGAAGTCGTAACCTAGTTGCTCAATTAGTTTGAGGCTAAATTCGAGTTGCTGAGCTTCTGGGTAGAACTGGTATAAGAAGCTATCATCATCAAAGGGTTTTTGGGAGGTAATCGCTTCAACAATTGGCACCAGTTCCTGACGCAATTCGGCAAAAAGCGATCGCAAAAATGAAGCTTTCATGCCGTAGTCAGCAAAGTCAATTAAGGGATCAGCGATATGCTCATAACCAGGGAAAAAGTTTGCCAGTTCGCGGCTGAGGTCAAGCGTTTTTTCCAGATGAGGCTGCACAAGCGCAAAGTCATTGCGAGGTCTCGCCATTGCCCAAGCTTCATAGGATTGAGTCCGATGCATTGAGAACTTTGCCATAAATTCCGCTGGCACCCGCACCGCTGTCTCGTACTTTATCCTCGTAATACGGATCAGGCTAGCTTCATCTGAGTCATAAGGAAGACTTTCTTCTAAGGGACGTAAATCTTCTAATAACTGACCAATTAACGGCTCAGTAAATTTGCTATGAGATATTTGTTGTAAAGTAGCCAGTTGTCGTCCACGCGCCGCTGCACCACCGGGAGGCATATAAGTTGCCTGATCCCAGTACAAAAGCGAGGCAGCGGCTTCGATGTCATTAATCTCACTCAGGCGGGTTTTGAGTTCTGAAAGCTTCGGTTCGGTCTTTTCGGTAGTCTGCATGGTTGGGGATTGAGGCTTAAATACTGGTTTTATGTTGTGTGTCGTGTTTCGTAAATTAGTAAATGTACACCTGACAACCGAAAAGGAAAATCTCCCCGACACTGAAGGTGCTTGCAGCTGGGTTGACAACTAAGCTCTTAGAGTGAGCCTATTAATTTGACGCGACGCTGCAAAGCTTTATCCCGTAGGGAGATGACTAACCCTGACGAGGTTCGCCGTTGGCTAACTGGCTCACTGCCAGAATCTTCCACAACAAGGGAACTCGGCTAAGTGCTTGGACATCCGGAAATTATTGGAAACTATTATTGTGCCACTAAGAGAGGAAATCCTGCACCCGGATGAGTATTAATCTCTTCCACCCTGAATTAAAGCCTGAAACTGCTCATTACCCGAAAGCCTGCCAAAATCTGAGTCTGTTCTTGCCTTCTTTCGGTATTCATCAGGATTCAGGTCGATAGCGTGTTCTCTTTCCAAAACTTGTTTGGGCAATCTTATCTATGCCAAGCATAACAGCAAGCTTCGTTTTATCAAGTAGAGTGAGCGTTGGACTAGCTAGTTAGGGGCAGAGATTAGTGACTGGGGATAGAGAAGGCGAGGTTTTTATCATGACAAACAAAAGGGTTGTCAGGAAATCCGTTTACTTCGGATGTTTCTGCCAACCCTAGTTGGTTTGATTTAGAAGTTCTTAAGTGTTTGAGCCATCAGCAACAAGGTGTTGATTTAGTCTGTAGCTCAATGGCTAACTAACAAGGAAAATGAGCAAGAAGATTAGTCAAGGTTAACTTTGAAGACTTTATTCTTTTCGTCTTCTGCCTTGGGCATACTCAGGCTCAAAACACCATTCTTGTAATCAGCCTTTACCTGGTCGTTTTGAACTCGCGCGGGTAAAGGAATCACTCGCTGAAACTTACCATAACGGAATTCTGAGCGAGTCATACCACTTTGTTCTGTCTTGGTTTCAGACTGACGCTCTCCAGTAAGGGCAACGGCTTGCTCGGTTACTCGAATATCGATATCCTTGGCTTCCATGCCAGGAATTTCTAATCTCAATTCAATGGTGTTTGATGTCTCATGCATTTCTGCGGCAGGCATGAAAGCAATGGCATTATTACCACCTTCTGCTGTAGGGGCAAGGCTCTCAAACAGCCGATTCATTTCTCGTTGTAAACTTTCAACTTCCCGGAACGGTTCCCAACGAATGAGTGCCATAATTTATCCCTCCGATAGTGAAATTTCCTTACGGTTTAGATCACTTTTTTTGGTTCAATCTCAAAGTGATAGAGCTGAGTCATCTATTAATGAACCACTTTGATTTACTGAACCTGGTACTAAAGTATCAAAGACACAAAAGTCGAGGGGTTCGGTTCCGCACCAAAGAATTAGGCTAATAACCGTACATTTAACTTAATGGTCATTGAGGTTTTGATAACGGTAAAAGCTGTAAGCATCAAATAAGGCTCCGACAAGGCTACAGGTGAAGCCAATGACTGTGATTCCCTCAAAGGGATTGCCACTGCCAAAGACAGCGAGAAACTTAAGAAGTTGTGTTGTTCCAGCCTGACCTATTGCTTCCAAGCCAGGAACCCAGCCAATTACTGAGAGAGTGGCTAACAACACTGTCATCAGTAAAATCGGAGCAACAAAGCTCAGCAGGATGGTTAGTACAAGGGAACGGAGAAAGTTAGGCAAAATGCTCATAAGTTGCATTGGACTACAGGTTGAGGGACGTAGGTGCCTTCATTAAAACTTGCCACTTTCTACAATAGGGGCGATCGCTTCCCATGACTGAAGATGTCAGAAAACTTAAATCTCCATTAAGAATCTTGGTTAAAGTCCGTGAAACTTACTCATAAACAAGTCCTGACAGCACCATCTTCACTAGCACATTGTTTGCCACTCTCAAGAATTCAAGAAAACACCTTTGGCTGCCACAATTGCAGTAACCAATCTTGTTGTATTTCACACGGAATCTAATCAAGTAGCAGCACTGGAAAACCACTGCGCTCATCGTAATACACCGCTATCAAAGGGGAACAAATGAGACAGAGGTTTACACAGTGATAACATTTCGGGTGGGAAAGATCGGGTGAGACTTATCGCAACACAGCGTTGGACTAAACTTAACTCGACCGAGGAGAAGCGCAACACTCGTTAATAGCTAGAAACATTAGGCGGGAACACCTGCTTCTGCTGAGGGTTCTTGCCGAACGCTAGTTGGAGTCTCAGTCCGTGTACGCATTTCTAGATAAATCAGCAAAGCATTGATGTCTGCTGGATTGACACCACCAATTCGGGAGGCTTGACCAATTGTTAAAGGTTTTACCTTAGTGAGCTTTTCACGAGACTCCTTCGATAGGGTGTCAATCGTTGCATAATCTAAATCAGGCGGTAGATGCCGGTGCGCTTGGCGGGAAACCAGATCAATTTGGTTTTGCTGACGTTGGAGATAACCTGAATACTTAATGTCAATTTCAGCACCTTCGCGTTCCGCTTGGTTTAGTGTTGGGTTACCGAGTCCATACTGGTCAAGATTGACATAGTGAAAGCCGGGTCGCCGCAACAAGTCAGCTAAGGTAATGGAACCTTTAATTTTTTGCTGAGTATCAGATGCGATCGCTTTTCCTAACTCATCATGCTCCTTGACGCGAACTTCCTGCAATCGCTCTTTTTCTGCCGCAATCTTTGCTTGCTTTTGCGTATAGAGATTCCAGCGTCGGTCATCAATTAGCCCCAACTCTCGCCCTAAGGGAGTCAAGCGCCTGTCAGCATTATCTGAACGTAGTAGCAGGCGATACTCAGAACGACTTGTGAGCATCCGGTAAGGTTCTCGTAGATCCTTCGTACACAGGTCGTCAATTAACGTGCCAATATAGCTCTCCTCGCGAGGAAGCACAATCATTTCCTGATGCCGTACATACCGTACAGCATTAATTCCTGCGACAATACCTTGAGCCGCTGCTTCTTCGTAACCCGTGGTGCCATTAATTTGCCCTGCACAGAAGAGTCCTTCAACCTTCTTCGTCATCAGGGTAGGGTAACACTGCGTTGCGGGTAAGTAGTCATACTCCACCGCATAGGCAGGACGTAGCATTGTACAGTTTTCCAATCCAGGAAGCGATCGCAA
This sequence comes from Microcoleus sp. FACHB-SPT15, assembly GCF_014849525.1. Taxonomy (NCBI): domain Bacteria; kingdom Bacillati; phylum Cyanobacteriota; class Cyanophyceae; order Oscillatoriales; family Microcoleaceae; genus Microcoleus; species Microcoleus sp. FACHB-SPT15. The sequence continues at coordinate 51,920 of NZ_JACJNU010000067.1, forward strand.
CATCTGCAACTGCAAATTCTCTGGTAATCCTGTTGAAAATCCCTGGATATAAAGTTCAGGAATATCTCGTCCTTCTGGCTCAATAAAAATCTGGTGGCTTTCCTTATCCGCAAAGCGCACAATCTTATCTTCAATACTAGGACAATAACGCGGTCCCTTAGCATCCACCCAACCCCCATAAACAGGCGATAGGTGCAGATTTTCTCGAATCAGCCGATGAGTCTCAGTTGTAGTGCGGGTAAGATAGCAATTCATCTGCTCCCGTTCCACCCACACTTCAGGGTCAAAACTGAACCAACGCACCTCTGCATCACCTGGCTGAGGTTCTAGATTGCTATAGTCTACTGAGCGCTTGTCTACTCGCGCTGGGGTTCCTGTCTTTAGCCGTCCTGTTTCAAATCCCAGCCGATTCAGGGTTTCCGTCAAACCAACCGCCGCAAATTCTCCAGCACGTCCGGCTGGCATCGACTTATTCCCTACCCAAATGCACCCACCGAGGAAGGTACCCGTTGTCAGAACGACAGCAGGTGCTTGGAAGGCTACACCAAAGTAGGTTTCAACACCAATTACCTCATCATTGGCACCCAAGACTAAATTTGTCGCCATCGCTTCGCGGATTGACAAGTTTTCTTGGTTTTCGACAATCCCCTTCATTAGAGATGCATATTCCCGCTTATCCGTCTGCGCCCGTAAAGCCCAAACCGCTGGGCCCCGTGAGGAATTGAGTACCCGCTTTTGCAAGTAAGTGTGATCGGCCATTTTGCCAATCTCTCCCCCCAAAGCATCCACCTCATGAGTCAATTGAGACTTTGCGGGTGCCCCTACTGCTGGGTTACACGGTTGCCAACCAATTTTGTCAAGGTTAAGCGTTAAGAGTAGGGTGCGACAGCCTAACCGTGCTGCCGCCAGCGCCGCTTCACAACCCGCGTGTCCGGCACCGACAACAATGACATCAAAAGCGTCTTGAAATTCTACTAGGGAGGGTGAGGTCATGGTAAGCGTAAGCGTTTGAGTAACAAAGACTCCTGCTTAATTTTAACGGGTAGAAATGGCTCTACTCCCTTAGGTGTTTAGAAAGGTGAATCCTTTGACAAAATAATCACTGTTCGATTATCGCTAGTCGGTACAAAATACAGGTATCTGGAAAAACTCCCTTGCGTCACTTTGTAAGTCAGGACATTAGTGCCGCCATAATTGCCTTCCTGAGAAATCTGTGTAAATCCATTTCCTGTGAGGCTAGCTTCAACCTCGGCAAAAAGTTCCTGAGGAGACATTGGCTTAAATGACACTGTTTTACTTCGGAACTCAAACTTACTAGTGTCATTAAATTTATCAGGTTCAGGAAACTTAGTAATATCTCCAGGCTCAACAGCCGCTAAAGCTAAATCTTCATTATTTTCTAGTTGTTTAATGATATCGTAAAAGGCAATCTCTTCCGGGCTTCGTGCTTCTGCATCTTTTAAACTCTTTAAATCTTCTTTTGGTATTGGCTGAGAAGCAAGCACGATTACTGTCTTTCCTTGTTTGGAAATTAAATGGAGGAACTGAGAGTCACCCCCCTCTTTATTCACTTGATACACCTTGAGTTCAGGTTCATCAGTAACAGATGAAGAAGTAAATTTCTTTAGTGGCAGTTGGCTGTTATAGAAAGAAACGACTTGATCAATGCCATCGGCTGTATTTCGAGCAGATTTGTCTGTTTCTCCTGACAGTAAGCCTAATGACCCAATCTCAGCATTATTGGGAAAGGGGAAATCGGCAAAGGGGTTCTGTACTTCAGAATTGGGTGATTGTTCTGGTACTGGGGAGGGTGTTTGCTCTGGTGTTGGCGGCGGTGGTGTCTGCTGTGCCGTTGGTGATGGTGTTTGCTGTGGCGTTTGCTGTGGAGATGGCTGCGGCTGAGGTCGAGGAATAGTCCTGGCTTGAGTTATGGGGGGTATCGTTGATGGTCGGCGAATCGGTGTAGGCTTGGGACGAGGTGACTGACGTACTAGAGGAGTTGGTCGCGGTGAGGGACGAACAGAGGGTTTTGGCGCTGGTGGTGTTATTGGAATTTGGGTAATTTTTACCTTTTCTGGTTCTTTTTTAGGGGCTTCAGGCTTTGGCTTGGGTGGCATAGGGATAGCGAGTAACAAGCCGTGCAAAGCAATTGAGATTAGCAGCATCGGACGTACCCAAGGCTGTAAGGGAGCAGGCAAGTTTTTCAAGAAGTAAGACTGGTTCATCGGTTTGGCTCTTGCAAGAATGCTCCTGAGGATGGCAAATACGATTTAGACAAATAAAACGCGATCGCACTCAATTCAAAACCAACAAATACTACTCAATACACCGTTGAGCATTGGGCATTGAGTGAAAAATCACTAGGTTTTGTGACAGCTAAGGCTTGATGAAACCCCAAACACTCTCACCTGCTTACTAAACAAGGCAATAATCAAAACTCTATCCATTGGTAGGTTTAACAATTCAAACCTACTTGATATTACGAAGGCTAGGAATATTTAGAAGTTACTAAAAATACTAGCTGAGAATTATCAACCCCAATCATTTTTTTGCGTTTAACTATTCATTAATCCGGATTTAACCTTAAATTATTTTCATCATTACCTAAGCTTAGTTATTCCAGTTGTAGTGTAGTCATTGATTGCTTAATTACTGGTCTGTCTTTGCTTAAGTAACGAGGAAATATGGTTCTCTCTTCGACCACTTTGCGTCGTGCTGTTACAGTTTCAGCCGCAACGATTGCTTTTTCATTCGGCTCTGTCTGTGCGGCAATTGCTCAGACAGTCACTTTAAATGGGGCAGGGGCAACGTTCCCTAAACCCCTTTATGACCGTTACTTTGATGCTTTCAGAAGGGAAGCCAATATTCAAGTTAACTACGAAGGAATTGGTAGCGGTGGCGGTATCAAGCAATTCATTGCTAACACCGTTGACTTTGCAGGTAGCGATGCCTATCCCAAGAAAGAAGATAGCGACCAAATGACCAAGGGTGTGATTTTTGTTCCTACCGCTGGTGGTGCTGTCTCAGTTGTTTACAATCTTCCTGGTGTTACTAATCTCAAGCTATCTCGCTCGGTATTGCCTGCAATATTTATGGGCGAAATTACTCGCTGGAACGACGCAAAAATTGCAGCCGATAACCCTGGCGTAAATCTACCCAACCAGCCAATCCGATTGGCTGTACGTTCAGATGGAAGCGGTACCACTAGCATCTTCACAAAACATTTAGGTGCGATTAGTTCAGCCTTCAAAAGCAAAATTGAGCCAGGTTCAGCACCAACTTGGTTAGGAAACCCTCTGAGTGGAAAAGGAAATCCTGGTGTAGCTGCATTGGTACAACAAACCGCAGGTTCTATCGGCTATGTTGAAGCTGCTTTTGCGGCTCAGAACAACCTCCAGCAAGCACAAATACAAAACAAAGCCGGTCGATTCGTTTCACCAACTCTAGCTGAAGCGAACAAAGCCTTATCTGCTGTCACATTCACCCCTGAATTCAACGTTACAGGTGCCGAAGATCCAGCTGATGGCTATCCAATCGCAGGTGTCACTTGGCTTTTGATCAAGAAGCAGTACGAAGACCCAGCCAAAGCTGATGCGGTTAAACGGATGGTCTCGTGGATTCTCACGAAAGGTCAAGAACTCAACGACGACTTAGGTTATACCCGGATTCCTCAAAACGTTGCGACTCGCGCTAGCCAAGCCGTATCTAGTGACGTTGCTGTGACGCGATAGAAGTGTGTCGATAAGCTCACTTTTTACAGGTAAGTCTTGAAACTTTCTGGTGCGAGAGGGGAAGGGTTAAAGCAAAAAGAGAGTATCTCACATCTTTTTAGGTTTCCCCTATTTCAAACCCTAGATTGAACCTCGGATTTAGTTGTGGGGGCATCTCCAGTAGAGGGATGTCCTTTCATCATTTTCTGTATGGCTAGTAACGCAGTAGTGTAAAGCGACCGATGACTGATTTCTCTAAACAAGCTGATAACTTGACTCAGCTACCCATCGCAGCAGATTTTGACACAGATCTGACTAGCACAAAGGGAGAAGGAGTTTGGCTAGAGTACGGATTTACTGGCTTAGTTTGGCTGATGGCTATCACAACCGCCGGGGTGTTGTTCTGGTTATCGTGGATCATTTTTAAAGAAGCTCGACCCGCTGTTGAAGAATTTGGTCTCGGTTTTTTATGGAGCCAAACGTGGAATGTCGGGCAAGAAAAGTTTGGGGCGCTGCCTTTCATCTATGGGACGCTGGTGAGTTCCTTTGTTGCACTTTTGCTAGCGGTTCCAACTGGACTTGCCGTCGCAATTGTTACAAGCGAAGACTTTTTACCGATCTGGGTGCGATCGCCTTTGGGATTTTTGGTTGAACTCATCGCCGCTATCCCCAGCGTAATCATTGGTTTGTGGGGAATTTTTGTCTTGATTCCCTTTCTTTTACCCTTTCAACAATGGTTATTTACCAAGTTGGGTTGGTTTCCTTTGTTTAGCTTTGAACCCTATGGTCCCGGAATGCTAGTTGCTGGAATTGTGCTAGCGATTATGATTCTCCCAACGGTTGCTGCTATTAGTCGAGAAATCTTGCTGGTCATTCCTCAAGATTTGCGGAGTGCTTCCATGTCTTTAGGCGCGACACGCTGGGAAACGATTGGAAAAGTTTTGCTTCCTGCTGGGAGTTCAGGCATTATCGGAGCAATTATCCTGGCTTTGGGACGTGCCTTAGGGGAAACAATGGCAGTAACGATGGTGATTGGTAACTCCATCCAAATCAGCCCGTCGGTATTAGCGCCGGGATACACAATTCCCGCTATTTTGGCAAATCAATTCGCAGAAGCCTTGGATAAATTGCACATCGGGGCATTGATGTACTTAGCCCTGATTTTGTTTGCCATAACACTCGTCGTTAATATTGTTGCCGTAGTGCTGGTTCAGCTAATTGGCAGACGAGGTAATAAAAGTGCGATTAGTCCTTTATCCTCAGCGAGTGATGGTGGAGGGGCACGGCTTGGCTGATGCGTCAGTGCTTTCACTTCCCAAAGGATATGAATAATGAGGACTAACCAAACTATTTTTGACGAATCTTTAGGCAAAGAACTTCATCAACCACTGCCAGTTGCTCGAATGTTGTTTAGCGGTGGCATGACTGTTCTTGCCCTCCTTCTCACAGCAGCAGCACTAGTGCCCCTATTTGCAATTTTATTTGAGATTCTGCGTCAAGGGTTGCCAGCGCTGATGAAGCTGCAAGAGGTGCGCCTTTTAGGAATACCCGTTCCGCTCCCGGAAGTGTTGGTTTCCCTGCCAGCACCAGAGGGAGTACAAGACAGAGCTAATGGTTTTGCTAATGCGATTGTTGGAACTCTAATGATGGTGGGGGTTGCCTGCCTATTTAGTGTTCCGTTTGGTGTCATGACGGGAATCTTCTTAGCGGAAATTGGCAAAAATTCTGCGATCGCAAATGTAATTCGCTTTTTCACCGTCATTCTGAGCAGCGTTCCTTCCATTGTTGTTGGTGTATTTGCCTACGCTGTCATCGTTCTTACCAAAATCACTATTCCCATTCCCCTTTTAAACTTCAAAATTCAAACAGGTGGGTTTTCCGCTCTAGCAGGTGGATTTGCTCTCGGTGTTATCATGCTGCCGATTATTGCTCTGAGTACAGAAGAAGCCTTAAAACTGGTTCCTACCCACCAGCGCCTCGCCTCAGCCGCTTTGGGAGGTGGACGCTTCCAAACCATCTTCCGCATTGTTGTCACTTCAGCCATTCCTGGAATCACCACAGGCTTCTTACTCGCGGTTTCCCGTGCTGCTGGTGAAACGGCTCCACTCATCTTTACTGCCCTCTCAAGCCAGTTTTGGCCTCAAGGATTATTTACACCAACTCCCTCGCTATCTGTCTTGATTTACGGATATGCCAGTTCACCCTTCAAAAATCAAAATCAACTAGCCTGGACAGCTTCTGTCGTTCTTATTGGACTTGTTCTATTTAGCAGTATTTTGTCTCGTCAAGTTACACGTAAACGCTTAAAACTTCGATAAATTATGCAACCTAGTAGTAAAGATTCAAAGGTGAACATTCCAGATTCCACTACAGACCATTTGCTAACACCCGTCGCCTCAAATGATGAACCCTTAACCCCAGCCCTGCGCGTTAAAAATTTAAGCTTCTACTACGGCACTCAAAAAGCACTAGAATCCATATCATTAGACATTTACTGCAAACAAATTACTGCCATTATTGGTCCTTCCGGTTGTGGCAAATCCACCTTTATCAAAGCTCTTAACCGAATCGGGGAACTAGAGGGTCATGTTCGGGTTGAAGGCTCAGTAGAATTTTTTGGTCAAGATATCTACAATCGCCGCGTGAATCTCAATCGACTGCGCCGTCACATTGGCATGGTTTTCCAAAAGCCGAATCCTTTTTCAATGAGCATCTACGAGAATGTTGCCTACGGTGTGAGGCTGGCTGGCCGCCATTCCAAAACCCAGTTAGATGAAGTTGTCGAATCAGCCCTCCGTAGCGCCGCGCTTTGGGGTGAAGTGAAAGACAAGTTGAATCAATCTGCTCACGGACTCTCAGGCGGACAACAACAGCGCTTATGTATTGCTAGGGCGCTAGCCGTAAAACCCAAGGTTTTATTGATGGATGAACCTTGTTCAGCTCTCGATCCGATTGCCACGATGAAGATTGAAGAACTACTCCAGACACTTCGTGAGGAACTCACGATCACGATTGTCACCCACAATATGCAGCAGGCATCCAGAGTCTCAGACTACACAGCCTTCTTCAGTACGGATGAGAGTCGCATCGGTCAAATTGTTGAATTTGGACCAACACCTCGGCTTTTTACAGCAGCTACTCATCCCCGCACCCGTGACTACGTTGAAGGACGTTTTGGCTAAGTGCAAGAGGGCAAAAGATAGGAGGCAGAGGGCTTTTATGAAAGAAAGCTTGTACAGTAAGCTTTCTAACCTTTTTTAACTGGATAGTTATTTTGGCTGTGCTGCACTAAGCTATCTTCTCACGGACTACAACAAGCACTCGTCTCACTTTATTCTTTGTTGCGGAAGATTTTCTAACTCCTGAACAACCCTTTCTTTGCTAGCTGTCAAGTGGCAACGGATTGCTTGTGTTGCAGCTTCGATATTGTGTTGGGCGATCGCTTCATAAATTTGCAGGTGTTCAGTTCGGATCTCCAATACTCTTGGGTTATAACGAGTGGTTTGTACCCGCAAGAGTGCCATTTTGCCAAACACTTGGTCAAGGAGAGACACCAGACAGGTGTTGCCAGAACTTTGGGCGATAGTGCGATGAAACTGATAATCTAATTCTAAAAGCTGGCTACTATCGGGATTGGACGCTTTTCGTTTGAGTAGCTTCTCTGCCTGTGTGACAAGTTCCTTTAGTTTCTTGATCTGAAAGTCGCTAGCATTTTCACAAGCGCCCGTTACAGACAATGTTTCCAAGGCAATGCGGCAATCGTAAAGATGCATTGCCTCGTTTGGGGAAACAGTTGCCACTCGTAACCAACCCAGTTCATCTGCTGTGATTAACTCTTCTCGTTGAAGTTGGCGGATCGCCTCACGAATAGGGGTTCGACTAACTTGCAACTGTTCAGCAATCTGTGTCTCGATTAAGCGATCGCCCGGAGCAAGTTCTCCGCAGAGAATACTGTCCCGGAGAGCTTGATAGGTTTGTTCGTGCAGCGATTTGCTCCGTTGTACGTTTTTTGCCGATAAGACCAAAGCTCAATCTCCTTGCATTTAATGGCTTCTCTGGGGCAGATCAGTACTACCTGTAACCCTAATACAGTATAATTTCTGCATACAGAATACAATCTTAACCGGAGAGTCTTTCAAGTGAGGAAGGCTTATTAATCCAGCGTAGTTTCCACAAATTCAACCGAGGTGGTGTACTGCAATTGGTGTTGAGTCGCTTAGAATCAGCATTTTAATTGACCCAATGCTTAGCTCTCCCTACAGCTTTGAGCCAGATTCGGAAATTCTCTTGTGCTTGGGTTGCATTGGCACTTGGCTCAAAAACATGGTCAACTTGACGGCTGGCGGTGAGGGTGGCGTAGTCCTGCCAAAATCCTACGGCTAAGCCTGCGGCAAAGGCGGCTCCTTGTGCGGAGGCATCGAGTACCTGTGGACGTTCTACAGGGATACCTAAAACATCCGCTTGGAACTGCATTAAGAAGTTATTCTGACAAGCTCCTCCATCGACCTTTAATCGGGCAATTTCGGTATTTGAGTCTTGATTGATGGCTTGTACAACTTCCTTAACTTGATAAGCGATCGCCTCTAAAACTGAGCGCACCATATGTTCGCGCTGTACTCCGCCAGTTATGCCAAAAAATGCCCCTCTTGTACTCATATCCCAATGGGGCGCACCTAAGCCACTTAATGCCGGAACAAAATAAACGCCACCGTTATCGGCGACTCGTGTTGCCATCGGTTCGGTATCTGCGGCGGCTGTAATAAGTTTGATGCCATCTCGCAACCACTGAATGCAGGCTCCAGCCGTGAACATACTACCCTCTAGGGCATAACCAACTTTGTGATGGGATGAGGAATCGGTTTGTGTCCAGGCAATTGTTGAGAGTAGTTGATTTTGCGATCGCTTTAATTGTTCACCCGTATGAGCAATCAAAAAGCAGCCAGTGCCATAGGTACATTTTAATAAGCCAGGGCGATCGCATCCGTGGGCAAACAGTGATGATTGTTGATCACCTAAAATTGCTGTAATCGGCACTGAATACCCTAATAACTCTGGCTTGGTATGACCAAATAAGCCTAGACTTGGCTGAATACTTGGCATGAAATGCGCCGGAATGCCAAAAAGGTCTAATAGTTTGCCATCCCACTGCTGTTTTCTTAGATTTAACAACATCGTGCGGCTAGCATTGCTAGGTTCTGTTGCGTGAACCTCTCCCCCTGTTAAGTTCCAGAGAATCCAGGTATCAATGGTACCTGCCAAAACATTATCTAGGTCGATGGGAGGGTCTTGTTGTTGAATATGCTCTAATATCCACGCCAACTTAGTTGCAGAGAAGTAGGCATCCAGTACTAAGCCTGTGCGATCGCTTATTTTGGCGGCATAACCCTGTTCCCTCAACTGATTGCATAAGGGAGCAGTGCGGCGGTCTTGCCAAACAATAGCATTATGTAGAGGTCGCCCTGTATCTTTGTCCCATAGCAAACAGGTTTCTCGCTGCACACTCATTCCAATTGCAGCAATCTCCGATGCCTTTACCCCGGCTTTCTCCAACGTAGTCTGCATTACCCACAAGGTATCTTGCCAAATCTCTCTAGGGTCATGCTCTAACCAACCGGGTTGAGGATAGTACTGCGTAAGTTCTTTATAAGCTTGACTAACAATTGCCCCGCCATTGTCAAACAAAATTGCTCGGTTGCCAGTAGTACCAAGGTCTAGGGCGAGAACATACGCAGAAGCATCAGCAGTCATGGCTAAGGAAAAGCAATTGTTAGTTCTTATACCATTCTGCTGTATGTTGAGACTTGCAGAAACCTGGTAAGGGACTCGCGTCAAAATAATATCCCACATAGAGAGGCTTCATCTATGGATATTATTCTTTAGCGATTGGTACTTTATTTAAGCGCGAGTTCCTAAGTAGGTAGAAATAAATAATACCAAACTGCTTCATTTGTTGTTTGCTCAATTATTTCCACGCGATCGCCTACCAATCCATATCCCAGTTCCCTGCCCGTTGCGGAAGGATTATCACGGAGATTAATTCTTGAATCAGGGTCATTGGCGATTAAGATAGCTTCATCGGAGGCTGAAGAGGTTGAACTGGCTGTCTCTACCGTCGATTGTCCTACTTCATTTGAGCTGAGATTACTGCCCTCTCCCTTGTGACACGCTACGGACTTATCACTGTAGACAATGCAAGCCGAACTGGACTGGTCTGTGAGCGGATTAAAGCCATCTTCCCAGCTCACCTTCTGAAATCCCTTATCTACCATTGAGTCGGCTACATTTTCGCTGTCTTTAGCTGTCGCCAAGACAATTGTTTCTGGCTTGAGAGAGTCTGATTTGATGTACTGGCAGCTATTCCATACAGCTAGACTGGCACCGTTCGCCGGAAAATAGCGATCACCTTGACATAGTTCATCACTCCAGTTCGTCGCCTCATGAGCAGCTACACTCTCTGCCTGTGGATCGGGAGATGAACTGGCAACATCAAGGTAAGTAGGTTCCCCTACATTTCCACCAACGGCTTTGGCAAATTCAATCGCTCTGTCACGGTTGGTAAAGCTCGCTAACTGTACAGATTCAACCTTAGAATCTTTCCGCACGGTGCTTGTAGCATCTGCACAAAAATTGCGGCGGATGGTTTGTAAATCCCCACGGTCAATGAAGACAGGATACCAGGTATCGTTACGCCCCGTAGGCTTATCTCCACAGGTCGCTTTAGGGGTAAAAGAAGCTTGAGATGTCGAGGTTGTCGGATTTTTAGATTGAGCCGTGCATCCAGCGATCAGAGCTATGCTACCTAGAATGATTACCAACTTCCTCATGCTACATCCTTTGATACTCGATTGTTGCTGGCTTCAGTATCAAGGGGTGAGGTAGCCGCGATCGACGTAGGAATTACGGAAAAATTTTTAAGACCTCAAGTTTTTTTCCGTGAATAGACGGAGACAAAACCTCCCGGAAATCTTTCCAGAAGGTTGGTGGTTTTTGATTTTTCGCCACCCCCCAACCTTATAGGTCAAAAAATCTTGACCTAGAAGCTTATGGTGCGATCGCGCCTCACCTGTTCCTGTCGCCACGAAACTGGGAACTTTAAGGTGTGACTCCATAGTGAAGGTGTATGCCTGTTTACTTCTACGACACTAAAGAGAACCCCTACGGCTGTTTCACAAATTTTTCGAGGCACGGATTTGAACTTGATGGAGACTGGTGGCGTACTAGCGAGCATTACTTCCAAGCCCAAAAATTCGCTGGCACCCCTCACGCCGAAGAAATCCGTAAGCTACCCACCCCCAGAGAGGCTTTCGATCTGGCTCACAAGCTCAAGCACTTGGTACGCGCCGACTGGTCACACATTAGGGACGATGTAATGAGAAAAGCGGTACAGCGTAAGTTTGAGTTCAATGGTGATATCCAAGCCGTGCTGCTCTCGACTGGCGATGCCCTGCTTGTAGAGGATTCTCCTACTGATTCTTATTGGGGTTGTGGAGCGGATCGCAAGGGGAAGAATATGTTGGGGCAAATCCTAATGGAAGTCCGGGAGAAGTTTCGGACTTTGCCGACCTCTACGATTGTTAACCGCGATCGAACTCACAATAAACCTGATGTTCACAAAAGTCTCCAACAACGTGTTAGAGAACGCATTGAAAAAAGAGAACCTTTAGATTTTGGCAGTGCTGAACCCTAGGGATTAGTGACCTTTTTTTGAGTTCAAAATTCAAAATTCAATAGGTTGCGTTGGGGTTCTCCAAGGGGATACCCTTTGGACAAACAGTGTCGAGATACCTGCTAGTCAGACAAAAAATATATATCTCGACATTGATTGCTACGACCAATGAGATGAAAGCAAGCAAGAACGCCACTTGACAGCGACCCCAGCACCTGATGAGTAACTGAAGCACAGTTCTGCACAATGGATTGGCAATAAAGCTTGCCTTTTACCCGACTTAAAGGCGAGAGCGCGGGATTTATAGCCCCTCAAACTCCCCAATAGTTAAAATCAAGGTGCGATGCAGCGCAATTATGAGCTAAGGCGATAAAAGCAGGAGCAAACCTTAGAGATTGCCTCTAAAACTAAGGAAGCGGCTGCCCATGCTATCGCTTCTACGAAATCATTATTATGGAATTGTGCAGCGTCTTGCTCACTATAGTTTATTGACCTAGCTGAAGTTGCACTCTTACCCGTTCATTGTCTAGTTCTCCCGCACGGAACGTTGCTGGACTAGTTGAACCATTTAGAGTATCCCCAACAACAACGTCAACTTGTTCGTCTATTCCCAACTCTTCGCCAATTGAAAGGCTTGATTCAGATCGAGTGAGTCTACCAACACTAGTTGCAGAATTTTGCTGAGTGACTTGTGGTGTTCCATCATCAAAGAAATTTTGGAAGTCAGAGATTGTACGACTCTCAATCTGGAGAGATTCACCAGACAGAGTGACTGAATTATCGTTTGCGCGAGATGGGGTAGCTGTCTGGGCAAGGGTAACTGGTGCGAAGCCAACAACTACTGCTCCGACTCCTAAGACAACAAGCGATCTGCGTAGCATTAACTTTACTCCCTGGTTTTATTTTGTTTTAAACTTTTACTTCAAGCTTTCTCTTTACTTATAGTGTGTTGATATTTATGAGAATTTTACCTCTATCGCTAGATATAGCAATAGTTTTTATGAAGCACGTTACAAAGCTACTGAATAAGGCAAGAAGCATTTTTATCTATACAAGATATTAGCTACCCATTCTGTAACTAATCGAACCCTTCTTTATCTCATCGAGAGAAATCTCAACGCTAGTGTGATACACATTACACTTTTTTGGTAATCATGGATTTTGTATCAATCGCGATTATTTTATCTATTTTTAAGAAAAACGTATTCTATATCTTGCCGTCTTAAAGAACCCGAAGAAAAGCGATCGCTTATAGCGGTTTCCTCTTCGAGATGAGGTAAAGCGGAAGGTCTGTGAAACCGAAAGTCAGCAAGGAAAACAAAAAAGCTGATAGCTGATAGCTGACTGCTAATTGCTCTATTGCTCTGGGTTAAAGCTAAAGGGGGGAAAAGTCTGTTGAATCCCAGAAGGTAAGCCCACTGACACAATAAATTTCTCATCCCACGTACCAACGACACTGGTAAAGAAGTAGGAATCACGCTGTCCAGCATCCAATACTTGTTCTACCAAAACGCCTGTCTGGTCACTGACTCGTAACTGCAAACCTAGAGGTAGACTCGTACCAGGCGTGGCCCCCAATATTAGTAACAATGTCCATTCAGGAATTGGATTTGATAGCACAGACCAGGTAACGGCATACAGCCGTAATGGCATTCCCCCTAACCGCAAGTCACGATAAGCACCACGCGCTTCCACAGGAATTTCTACGCCTGTTTGCTCCAGTCGTGTCACGATCGCTTCAAATTCTTCCACAGGCGATCGCACCGGGGCATTGGCAGCAAAGGTTGGCAGTAGTACCCAAGAGAGTTCCTGTGCAAACTCATCCAACTCGTTCCACAACCAGCGCCCTACATTCACCGCAGGTTGTGTTAAAAGCTGTAGGATGTCTGCAAGATGCTGGCGAGATTGAGTCAATAAACTGGGTGAGTTTGGCGTGGAACGCTCCTGTCGTTGTACTTGATACACCCAATCGAGTAACTCTGGACTAGTGAGGACAACCGCTCCTTGTTCCCAAGTCAAAATTGAAGAGAGTTGACGTTCTGATGAGTGTAATTGAGATAAGAGTGTTTCTAGTTCCGAGCGAATTGAGGATAAGGCAGGAATGCGATCTCGTTGAGGTAGAGGCACTGCTATCGGTTCCAATCCAGATAGATTTAACAACAAACGATCTGGCTCACTGTCAAACCAGGTTAAAGGTAGCTGATAAGTCCAATCGTCCTCAGCTTCTAAATTGACCTGTCTTAGTCGATTTGTTAACTGTGCATGAGAGAGGAAACTCTGAACTGTAACCGTTGAAAATTCTTCTTCAACCTCCACCAACACGTAAAAATGAGGGACAAATTCTGGCAAGTCTACAACGGCTCTGGGTAACATGACTTCTTCATCACTCAGGCTACCAGTCGCAATTAAGCAAATGTTGAACCCATTAACCTTCAGGTTACATACGGCTTCAATGGCATTGGCAAGAGAGGGTTGTAAGACTGAGCATTGCTCCCGATCGATCGTTACATCAGCCGATCTTCCCTCCAGCCATTCCTCGAAACCAAATAGAGCTAAGGCGTTGAGATACGTTTGCCACTGTCGTTCTTCATTAGGAATATTTAAGCTCAGTGCGACAGATTGGTCTACAACCTCTGGTGAGAGGTTAACTGATTCTGTAGCTAAGGGTTCAAAGTCGAGCCAAATTTGGGCGGTACGATCTAAGGAATAATTCATAGTTAGTTTCTCCTAGAATCAAGATAGCGGCAGAGTCTTTGGGCAAAAAGACTGCTGGGTAGGGTTTGTTTTCTTGCGGTTGTTGCTGTACTGGCTTCCGTTAGTGCCTCTTGGATTACGGTGTCAATTTGTTCACTGAGTACCTCTTCGAGCTGTTGATTGAGTGTCTGAAGGCGTTCTGGGGTTGTGTAGACTTTGGCTTGCTCAAAAATGCGATCGCGTAATTGCAAGAGCAATCGCTGTCGGATATCTGCACGAAGAGACTTCAGCTTGAGCAAGCGGCTGACTTGAAACTGCGCTTGCAAATTCACTAGGGGCGCAATTTCACTCATCGACAATTCCTGACAGTGGAACAACTGCAATGCCGCCAGAAATTTTTCTGCTTTATCGGGATCTTTACGTTTTAACTTCCTAACTTGGTCGTCCGTTACCTGCGCTACAGCTTGGTCTAAACATTCCACGAGTTGTTGGCGATAGAAGCTTAAAAATTCTGTTTGCTCGTCAGTATCCTGGTTATCCCCCTCAAGAGCTGGAAGACGCTCACTCAACGTGTTGGTGTCATTCACTTTGGCATCCAGAGATTCAGTTGGCAGAGAGCCACCCCGGACGTAAATTCGGTACTCCCGCAGACGAGAACCAATTTCTTGTAATTGTGTCATCAGGATTTCGGGAGCAAGCATCTCGTGAGTTTGGTTGAATAAGCGTTGTGCCATTTGCTGGAGTTGTTCGGTCGTCGGTGGTAGGCACTGTCCCTGGGTTCCTGTCTGACGTGCAAGCAAGCGTTGAGCGCGATAAACAGCGTGATAGTTTTCTAGAAGTCGTGTCGCCTGCTGGACTTCAACAGGCGTTAAACCGTGAAACTGCGTGAAAATCCGTTGCAACTGCTTGGGGCGGGTATCGTTGAGGATTGCCCAGTCACTGACCAGGTAAACCCCGTGTTCCAGCAAGAAAGCATTCAGCTCTTTGTGGTGTTTTACTCGCCGCGTTGCCCAAGTCGCTAGGCTGCTCTGCTCTGGATCGAAGCTTTGTAAAATATTGCTCATTAGCGATTGATAGGGAGTCGCAACTGAGCGAGTTGGGTTCCGCTGTTGTCTTATCCCGTCATCATCTAAGACAAAAGGTAGTAAATCATTGCAGGTGAAGCCATGTTCAGCGCCAAACTGCGCTTCCAATTTCAGGCAAACTCGCTCGATTTGATGAGAAATAAAGCACTGTAAACAACGTTGAGCCAAAAAACCTTGCTGTTCTTCTTGACGGGATGTTGCTTGAAGGCTTCCTTGGTTAGCCTGTTTCATCCAGTGCAGGAGTTGACGCTGGATGAGGGTATCCGGCACATCGCTTTGAGCCATGAATTCCGGAAAGGATGCCAAGAAAAACTCTTGTGCTTCAGGAATTTCCTTAATTCTGCGTTTTCCTGTAGCGTCAATTCTCACAAGTCTCCAGTATCTTAATGCAGCACCCATAGCGATTTTGACAGGGGAAGAAATCATCGAATGTTACAGCTGAGGCAATTTACTGTTTATCTATGAAGTGTCGCAGAAATCCTGATAACCGAGTCGCCTGATGGATGATTGGCTGCAAGCCGTGGTGCTGGACTATGTTCTCTAGAGCGATTAACGGTTCTACTAACGAAAGGGAAGCTATAGCCTCTGTCACCGCCATATCGTTTTAATTTATCCCCCCAAGGTTGTTCACCTCCCTAATCGAGATTTCAGTCAGTGGCATCAGAGCCTGTCAGCATTAATTAACTCTCGTCAAATTCAGCTTATGCAGTTTCGCTTAATTTCTGTAGGAGAACTCTGACCCTTGTAGGTTAACGAGACAGCTAGGGAATTCGTACTACTGGCTCTAGAGATTACAAATCTAGATTAGAGAGCTAGAAAAAATTCTTCATCTGTTAAAAGGCATGAATTCTTTAATATGGTGCATAACTACTCGGCTCGTAGAGAGATAAGTCCCTAAGACCATCTGTTTGGAGGTAGAAACGATGAAACGTCTTGTCTCTAGCATCTTCCTAACTGGTTGTTTGTGGGCAATAGCAAATCTTTCGGATTCCCGGCATCAACCACAAGGCGCAACCTCTAGCCATCCGCTTCACCTGGCATTAAATCTGATGCGCTAAGCGATAGAGGTTACTTAGGCAATACTGAAGTGGTAACAAAGAGCCACAATTGTTAATGTAATGCCTATTCCCAAGGTGTCACAAAACGGTATACCCTCAAGGTTGATCGTTGATCGAGAAGAGAACTATGACACCCCTACAAATTGCCGTCATTATTGGGCTTGTAATTGTTGTGCTTAAGTTTGCCGCTTCGATGTTCGGCTATGGCAACATCCCCATCCTGAATAACTTAGTGACAGTTATTCTCAGTATCTTTGTAACCTTTGAAATTGTTAAGCTTGTGCAAGCGTTTGCGATCGCTTTTGGCTAACTGTCTGGGGATTGGGGGCTGGGGACTGGGAAATAATCTAAGGCTGTCTCTTGTAATGATTTAGACACCCATAGTACCGCAATGGAAGTTCTCAGATTTCTTAGAGATTTGGGAAGCTCACGCTTACTCGAAGAGAAGCGTAAGTAGTTCACGGAAGGATAGTTTGTCGTAAAGGCAACTCAATTGCAAACTCAGTGCCGTGTCCCTCTGTTGATGTAACGTTGAGCTTACCTTTGTGAGATTGCACGACAATTTGGTAGCTAATCGTTAAACCCAATCCAGTACCAGAACCAATCGGCTTAGTTGTAAAAAAAGGGTCAAAAATCCGAGAGCGTATCGGCTCAATCATCCCACATCCATTATCTGAAATCTGAATGAGGAGGTGAGGGGTTAAGGGTGAGAGCTGATGAGTATTTTTATGACTTGCCACGTCCTGAAGGCGAGTGCGAATTTTAATAAATACTGGGGGATAGTCTTTTTCCTGCCAACTTCTATCTCCCGTTTCCTTAATCCTAATTCTCTTCTCCTCTAAAGCATCGATCGCATTGCTCAGGATATTCATAAATACCTGATTCATCTGACCAGCGTAGCACTGTACCATTGGCAAGTCGCCATACTCCTTAATCACCTTAATTCCACAGTGACTAACAGTTTCTGAGAGGCGGCTTTGCAAAAGCATTAAGGTACTGTCTATCCCCTCATGGATATTGACTTCTTTCATTTGAGCCTGGTCAAAACGAGAGAAGTTCTTTAAGGAGTGAACGATTTCGCTGATACGTTCTGCCCCAACTTGCATTGAGTCAAGTAATTTTGGAAAATCTTCCATCAAGAAATCCAACTCAATTGCTTCTGTTTGATTCTGGATCGTGGCTGGTGGTGATGAATAATGCTCTTGATAAAGTTGCAGCAGTTCAAACAAGTCGCTCATATAAGCTCTGGCATAAGTAAGATTGCCGTAAATGAAGCTAACTGGATTGTTAATTTCATGAGCAACACCAGCAACAAGTTGACCAAGCGAAGACATCTTTTCAGTATGAACAAGCTGAGTTTGAGTTTGTTGCAGTTCGCGTAAGGTTTTTTTGAGTTGAAAGGCTTTTTTCTTGAGTTGGACTTCTGATTGCTGCAATTGCTCTAATGCTTGGCTCAATTCTGCTGTTCGTTCTTCGACTCGAATTTCTAAGTCTAACTTGGCTTGTTCCAAGGCTTGAGCTGCTAATTTTCGATCAGTGATATCCATCACCGTTCCAAAACATCGAATCACTTCACCCTTGTGATCAAGATTCGGTTCCCCTTTGGTGGAAATATGCCGAATTGAACCATCAGGAATTTGGATTCGGCAATCAAACTCATAAGGTTTGCCTTGATAAATGGCTTCGGAAATTATTTCCCTATAAACCTTTGCATCTTCGGGATGAATTCGTTTGAGATAGTCAGTGTACTTAAGATATCTATGCCCGATTTCACTTGGCTCCCAACCAAAGATGCGGAAGAGTTCATCGGAACCCGTAATCGTATAAGTGGCTAAATCTAGTTCCCAGTTACCAACATGAGCCAGCTTTTGGGCTTCAGCAAGGGAGGCTTGACGCTGAGAAAGTGTAAGGAAGGACTTTTTCAACTGAAGTGCCATCTGATTAAATGCTTTGGCAAGAACACCCAGTTCATCAGAACGCTCAACTGATACAACTTGGTTCCATTCTCCTCTAGAAAGAGCAGTAGCCGCAGCCGTTAGATGTAATATTGGTTGAGTAATCCAGCGATAGGTCAGAATTCCAAATAACGTAGCGATTGCTAAAGCAGCTAAACACAAGAGAATAGTAGAGCGGGTATTCACATCAATGTGTTCTTGAAAGTCTGCTTCAGGCACGACTACGACAATTAGCCAATCTGGAAGCAGTAAAGTGTCAGTTTCAGGGCTATTTCCTTCACGTAGGGGCGTTATCTGTAAAAATTGTCGGCGGTTATTGATATTAAAGGTAAGCTGTTGGCTACTGTTAATTTGGGTGAAGTTACCAAAGTATTTAGTTAAATAGTCTGCTGTTGAACGAGTTAAAGAATCGCGGCTTTCTAAAGCTTTAATCCGAGTAGCGTTACCATCTGTGACAACAAATGGTTTCTCAGCCGTAGAACTTGCAACTAACATACCAGAGCGTTCAATGATGAATGTTTGCCCTGTTTGACCAATTTTTAAGCTCTGTAAAAATTCACTAATTTTGGAAAGATTTGAACCCGCATCCAAAACTCCTTTAAGCGCTCCAGTTTGCTCGTAGATGGGTCGAACGGCATCAGTATGGAGTTCTTGAGTAGAAAACCCTAAATAAACATCTGTCCAAATAGGACTTGCGGCTTTTACAGCTACCTGATAAAAAGGGCGAAATCGAGGGTCGTAGTTTGGTTCACTTTGTAAAAGCTGGGTTCGTTTCCCCTGGCTGGAGAGCCTATAGGTGTGGCGCGATGGGCTAGTTGTATTATCTTTAACCTTGACAATAAATTGACCATCTTTCTGGCGCAAAACCTCAATATAATCTCCGTTTGTATTACCTAAGGCAATGTGTTCCAGTGACTTGAAGGTATGGAGTTGATGCCAGAAGTAGCGCTCTAGGGTAGGAATATTTTGTACATCTAATAAACCCAAATTAATTGCATCAGCATTAAGCTGATTGACAACATGAGGAACCTTGAGATAAACATTGAGGTATTGTTCAAGGCGCTCGGTGATTTCGCTATGTAACTGAGTTGTCACGCTCTGAACTGCCTTTTGCCCGTTGCGTAGGGATAGCCAGCCTGTAAACCCAACTACCACAAAGATTTGAAGCACGAACGGCACCACAAGCAAGATACGCAGCGGTATTTTCTCAGAAACCTTTGAAACCTGATTGGTTAAATATTTCAGGAGCATTACGGAGTTAGAACACCAGTGTTGAGTGTGGTTGCTAAGGGATATGAGTTTAGAAGTTGACTGAGCCAAGCGAGATGGCTTACTACAGTATTCCCGTATTCCTAACTGCACCAGGTTTTTTCTGAGGGGATTTCTACTAATTGACGGGACAAGAGGTTAGGGGACGATTGAACAACGTCTAGACTTGCTTGGCGTTGGTAGGGCCGGCTCACTAGTGCAAGAAGGCAGGAGGCAGGAGGCACAAGGCTTTTATGAATATTGCTTGTAAGGTAAGCCTTTTAACCTTTTTCAACTGAATAGTTATTTCCGCCATACTGTACTAGTGAGTGATTATGCTCCCCCTTGTGTAGACAGGCGCAAGCATTCAGCCAAGGTTAAAGTAGCGTCATGCAAGTTCCTTTGCTCTACAGCCGTTCTGAATTAATGACAGTGGCTAATCTCAGGAAGGGTGGATTCTAATTCTTTTTAGGGCAAGCTTTGTTGCCTAAGAAAGATAATTTACCACCAGAAACTTTAGAAGTTTATTTAGGTTTCGATACTCAATGAGCTATTTACAAGTCAAACCTTAAAATCCACAATAGGATGAGCCATCTTCGCCCGGTCTGAGTTGTGGCAACTCTGCTACAGTTTCAAGCATTTGCCATACGCTTAAAGAAACTCAAAATAGTCAGGCGTTAATCTGCATAAAGAACAAAGTATTGTTTGGAAGGGATAATTCCCACGAGCGCAAGAGTTTTTGATTTAGATCCAGAGTTTAGTCCTATGTCTCAGCCCACCATAGAATCAATCCTTCAAGAAAAGCGTATATTCCCGCCGACTGCTGAATTTTCACAAAAGGCTCAGATCAAGAGTCTGGAAGAGTATCAGCAACTCTATGAAAAAGCGAAAGCTGATCCACAGAAGTTTTGGGCAGATTTGGCCGAAACAGAGTTGGACTGGTTCCAGAAGTGGGATACAGTACTCGATTGGCAACCCCCGTTTGCGAAGTGGTTCGTCGGTGGCAAGATTAATATTTCTTACAACTGCCTTGATAGACATCTAACTACCTGGCGTCGCAATAAGGCAGCATTAATTTGGGAAGGGGAACCGGGAGACTCGCGGACTCTGACTTATGCTCAGTTGCATCGGGAAGTCTGCCAGTTTGCCAATGTTTTAAAGCAGTTAGGTGTGCAAAAAGGCGATCGCGTTGGTATCTATATGCCGATGATTCCCGAAGCCGCGATCGCAATGCTGGCTTGTGCAAGAATTGGGGCGGCTCATACAGTTGTCTTTGGCGGCTTCAGTGCTGAAGCCTTAAAAGATCGAATGGTCGATGCTCAAGTGAAAGTCGTTGTCACGGCTGATGGGGGGTGGCGCAAAGATGCGATCGTTGCTCTCAAAGACCAAGTTGATAAAGCCTTAGCCAATAACGGCGCACCAAGTGTTGAAAACGTCCTCGTGGTTCAGCGCACCAAGCAAGACGTTCACATGGAAGCGGGACGCGACCACTGGTGGCATGAATTACAACTCAAAGCCTCTGCCGATTGCCCTGCTGAACCAATGGACAGTGAAGATATGCTGTTCATTCTCTACACCAGTGGCACCACGGGTAAACCCAAAGGCGTTGTCCACACCACAGCAGGTTACAACCTCTATACCCACATGACCCTGAAATGGGCATTTGACATCCAGGATACTGATGTCTACTGGTGTACAGCCGATGTAGGTTGGATTACAGGTCACAGCTACATCGTCTATGGCCCGCTTTCCAATGGGGCAACGACGCTAATGTATGAAGGTGCGCCCCGTGCTTCTAATCCTGGCGCTTTTTGGGATGTGATTGAAAAACACGGTGTCAACATCTTCTATACTGCCCCTACTGCGATTCGCGCTTTTATGAAAATGGGTGAACAGCACCCTCAAGCGCGAAATTTGTCGTCCTTAAGATTGCTAGGAACTGTGGGTGAGCCAATTAATCCTAGAGCTTGGATGTGGTATCAGCAGTATATCGGGGGCGACAAGTGTCCAATTGTTGATACCTGGTGGCAGACGGAAACGGGTGGATTTATGATTACGCCACTGCCGGGAGCAATTCCAACAAAACCAGGTTCTGCTACGTTGCCTTTCCCTGGAATTTTGGCAGATATTGTCGATTTAGAAGGCAACTCGCTTGGAGCAAATGAAGGTGGCTACCTAATCATTCAGCATCCTTGGCCTGGGATGATGCGAACCGTTTATGGCGATCCAGACCGCTTCCGTCGCACCTATTGGGAACATATTCCCCCGAAAGATGGAAAATATGTCTATTTTGCAGGAGATGGTGCGCGTCGAGATGAAGATGGGTACTTCTGGGTCATGGGTCGAGTTGATGATGTGATTAATGTCTCTGGTCACAGACTCGGCACGATGGAAATTGAGTCAGCACTGGTATCTCATCCTGCTGTTGCTGAAGCTGCTGTAGTTGGTAAGCCGGATGACTTGAAAGGGGAAGAGGTCTTCGCATTTGTCACCCTAGAAGGCAACCAAAGCCCTAGTGAGGAGTTACAGAAAGAACTGAAGAAGCACGTCGTTCAGGAAATTGGGGCACTCGCACGTCCTGGTGAAATCCGCTTTACCGATGCTTTGCCCAAGACGCGATCGGGGAAAATTATGCGGCGGTTACTCAGGTCACTGGCGGCAGGTCAGGAAGTCGCTGGTGATACCTCCACTCTCGAAGATCTGGGTGTTCTCGATAAGTTGCGGGAAGGAGCCTAATCACTATTGGGCTAACACATTTTTCTCTATCAACATAATCAGTGAACTTCGTCTTAAACCCGCTTAGGCGGGTTTTGTTTCATAGGAGAAGAATTAATTTTAAGAAAGATGAAGGAATATTTTGCTAAACTATACATCCCTTCTACAACAAACTCTAGCCGATAGTAGTATGAGGCTTCTCAAACTGTTCAGCTAGACTGGATTCAATCAAGTCCTACTCAGTATAAATGCTTAAATGAGGCTAGATGCGCTCAATGAAAGAGCCTAAAATCATAACGATGAATAATTTTTTTGAATCAACAACCTCAGCCAAACCCGTTTCTAACCGCTGGTCTTAACTACCAAACAATAGCCTGAACCGCTTTTATCAACGGACATTGAGGAAAGATAGCATATGTCAATCGAAAAACTTCAGCCTGCCGACAAGGGTGCCGTCGGTGTTTATATGCCTTACTACCAGGGTGCTAAGCGAAATATGCTCCCCCTGGCAATTAGCCTCTACCAACAGGGTTCCTTGGAAGGTCAGCGCCGAATTGAAGGCAGTGACAGTATTCCCTTTGTTGCTACTTGGTTTGTATCAAAACTTCCTGCGGAGTTAACCCGTTGCCGATTACAGTTTGATGGAAATGCGGAACTCAGTTACGAAGTGACGATGCCAAATTCTGAGTTTATGAATTACTTAATCGACGTAATCATGAATTTCAGGCGATCGCGTTTAACGGATTTTTCCCAAGCCTTCTACCGAAAGCTGTTACGCATCGACGAGTAAGCACAAGTTGAAATAATAGGAGTGAAAAAAGGGGTGGCAAAATCCGCGAAGTATTTGCAAATCGGGTCAACAGAAGCTTACAGCGGTAAGTCAGCAACGATTTTAGGAGTTGCCTATCAACTGCAAGAAAAAGGGTTGGATATCGCTTACGGTAAACCGTTGGGAACCCGTCTGAGTACCAATCCCTCTGAGGCGATGGAAGAAGATATTCGGTTTATGAGCCAAACCCTTAACTTGCCGGAAAGACGGGTGCGATCGCCTTTGCTGTCTCTGGATGATGAAACGATTCAAAAGCGACTGCGGGGAGAGGATTCAACGAATTATCGCCAATCGCTCTTGCAATATCTCCAACAACCCGATGGCGATTTAATGTTGCTAGAAGGACCAGGAACTCTCTGTGAAGGAAGCCTGTTTAACTTATCGTTACTAGAAGTCGCTCAAGCGGCTGATGCGGCTGTCCTACTCGTCACCCGTTTTCACTCGGTGTTACTCGTGGAAACGCTGCTGTCGGCAAAACAACTTCTCGGTGATCATTTACTGGGAGTTTTGATTAACGATATTCCCGCTGAACAACTATCCATAGCAGAATCGACAGTGCGACCTTTTCTGGAACAGCAAGGAATTCCAGTATTGGCAATGATGCCGAGAAGTGATTTGTTGCGGAGTGTCAGCGTTCGGGAACTCGTGCGTCAGTTGAATGCTGAAGTGCTTTGCCGTTCGGATCGGCTGGACTTGATGGTAGAAACCTTGAAAATTGGTGCGATGAATGTAAATTCAGCACTGAAGTATTTCCGCAAGGGAAGAAACATGGCAGTGGTGACAGGAGGCGATCGCGCAGACATTCAGATGGCAGCGCTAGAAACCTCAACTCATTGCCTCATCCTTACAGGACAATTGCCACCGCAACCCTTTATCCTTAGTCGTGCTGAAGAATTGGAAATCCCGGTTCTCTCAGTTGACTTGGACACCCTGACGACAGTGGAAATTGTTGATGATGCCTTTGGACAAGTGCGCCTAAATGAAGCGATTAAGGTGCAGTGTATTCGGCAGTTGATGGATCGGCATTTCGACATTGATCGGTTGATGAGTCAACTTGGTTTAGAACCCGCTGTGCCAGCACATTAACATTAATTGTTGGTTATTAGTTGTTGGTTGTTTGTATTTTAGAGACAGAGTTTTATTTTCTAAAGTTTTAAGCTTGTTCTCAAATACCAAACAGCCAACACGCGAAGAATTAGGCTAATCCTAATAAAGATGCGATCTGCGCTACTCAACTAAGATAAGAATGCGATCGCGACAAACGCCCAAACTCTGGTTTGACATAACATAGGCAAGAGAGCGATCGAGGTATCCTCCTATGCCCCTGACTGTCAAAGACCTAGAACAACTGCAAGCGAAGCTCACTGAAGACCATCTCGACTACCAACTGGAACTGGTAGATGGGAAGATTATCGTCATGGGACCATCGGATATTGTTTCTAGTGAAATTGGGGTTCAGTTCAGCAGATTCCTCGCAAACTGGGTCACACCACGCCGGCTGGGACGGGTATTTGAATCCAGTGGTGGGTTTATCCTACCCGATTCCAATCTTCGCGCTCCAGACGTTTCCTTTGTCAGCGCCGAACGCCTCAAACGCAGCAAGCGGTATTTTGCTGAAATGGTTCCAGACTTAACAGTAGAAATTAAATCCCAAAGTGATCGTATCAAACCTCTTCGAGAGAAAATCCAGTCATTCATAGAACTGGGTGCAAGAGTAGGGATATTAATTGACCCAGATAAGCAGACTGTCACTATCTACCGTTCAACAACTGAGCCAGTCGTGCTGACGGATGCAGATATCCTCACAATTCCAGAACTATTTCCTGGCTGGGAAGTTCCTATTTCTGAACTATGGCCTGTTGAGTTCGAGTAACTTTTATTCTCAAGACTGAAGTCGAGGCATTAGCCTGAACTCTAATGAAACCAGTGATTGTTTTCGGTAGCATCAACATGGATTTGGTAACCAGGACACCTCGGTTGCCACTAGCTGGTGAAACACTGCAAGGTTATGAATTTTTCACGGCTGCTGGTGGGAAAGGAGCAAATCAAGCCGTAGCAGCAGCGCGGCTCGGAATCTCCACGCAAATGGTGGGGCGTGTCGGTAATGATAATTTTGGGCATCAACTGCGAGGTGGGTTACAAGCAGCAGGTGTTCATATCGACAATGTTTTGCTGGACGATAGCGCAAGTTCTGGTGTTGCGGTTATTGCCGTGGATGATGTGGGAGAAAACAACATCATTATTGTTGCAGGTGCTAATGGACGTGTGAATCAGGAGGATGTAGAGCGTCTTACTACTTTATTACCGAATGCGGCGGCGTTACTTTTACAACTTGAGGTTCCTTTATCAGCCGTTTTGGCAGCCACTCAGGCAGCACAAAAGGCTGGTGTTCCGGTAATACTTGACCCGGCACCTGCTAGAGGGGATATTCCACCAGAACTTTACCTGTTGGTAGACATCATCACACCAAATGAAGTGGAAGCCACTCAACTTGTGGGTTTTCCTGTAGATGGACAAGAGACAGCGACGAGAGCAGCAGCCGAGTTACGGCAACGGGGTATTGGTACTGTGATTATCAAGTTGGGCGCTCAAGGTGTCTTCTGTGCCACTGGCTCTGAAACGTTCTTTGTTCCAGCTTTTTCAGTCCAAGCCGTTGATACGGTTGCGGCTGGGGATGCTTTTAATGGAGGGTTAGCGACGGCATTGGCGGAGGGATTACCTTTGCGGCAAGCTATCCTTTGGGGTGCGGCGGCTGGGGCACTTTCGGCGACGAAAGTAGGAGCGCAGCCTTCTCTACCTGATCGGGAGACGTTTAGGAGGTTTCTTAAGGAAAGAGATGTGGAGATAGGGTGATGCTTGTCTTTAACTACAAGAGGTAGTTGAACCTCCTAAAACGCGATCTCGTCTTATATGCAGCGAGAATAAAAAGTAAATTCTGGAAGAGAAGCTTTAATGAAACTGCTTGATGGTCCAACAACTCCACGCTATTTACGGATACTACGGACGCTCCAGTGGATTTTTCACCCCTTGGACGTACTAGAGGAGCGTGCCCAGCGTTATGGTGACACCTTCGCCTTGGGGAAAAACACCTCAACCCCACTCGTATATGTAAGTAACCCGGAGGCGATTCGGCAAATCTTGACGGCTGACCCAGATCGGTTTGAGAGCGGTCGTGCAAACAAACCCCTCCAGTTTTTGCTGGGAGAAAACTCACTGATATTACTCGACGGCAGGAAGCATCAGCGCCAGCGACGGCTATTGATGCCCCCTTTTCATGGAGAACGGATGCGAGCCTACGGCAAGCTGATCTGTGACATTACCGAACAAGTAATAAGTCAGTGGAAGATTGGCGAAGCTTTCTACGTTCGCTCAGCGATGCAAGAGATTTCTCTACGAGTAATCCTTAGTGCTGTTTTTGGACTGGACAAGGGACAGCGTTTCGACCAACTCAGGCAACTCCTCTCTTCACTATTGGATGTGATTGGCTCTCCCTTGACCTCCAGCTTCCTGTTTTTTCCGTCACTCCAGAAGGATTTAGGCTCTTGGAGTCCTTGGGGACGCTTTCTTCGCCAAAAGCAGCAAATTAACCAACTCCTCTACGACGAAATTCAGCAACGTCGAGAGCAAGCCGATCCTTGTGGTGATGATATCCTCAGCTTGCTATTGTCTGCTCGTGACGAAGCGGGTCAGCCGATGACGGATGAGGAGTTACGGGATGAACTGCTGACACTGCTATTTGCAGGTCATGAGACTACGGCTTCCGCCTTAGCATGGGCTTTGTACTGGACTGACTATTTACCAGAGGTACGCGATCGCCTTTTGAGCGAACTCGATACCCTCTCTCCCGATACCGACCCAACTACCATTGCCCGACTTCCCTATCTCAGTGCCGTTTGTCAAGAGACACTGCGTATCTACCCAATCGCAATCAATCCCTTCCCTCGAACTTTGAAAGCACCGATGGAGATAATGGGGTACCAGTTCGAGCCTGGGACAAACCTGCTAATCTCTATTTATTTGACCCATCATCGAGAGGATATATACCCGGAACCTAAGCGATTTAAACCTGAGCGCTTCCTAGAAAGGCAATTTTCACCCTACGAGTATCTACCTTTTGGTGGCGGAAATCGTCTCTGTATCGGGATGGCTTTTGCCCAGTATGAAATGAAGTTGGTACTAGCCACCATTCTGTCTCGGTACAACCTAACGCTGGCAGATAGCCGTCCCATCAAGCCTGCCCGCCGTGGGTTCACTATTGCTCCTCCCGGTAATATGCGAATGGTCATCAACCAGCGTCAGCGCCAAAATACCCTTGTTTCGCTCTCAGAAAAGAGCAAGTCATAGAATTTGTAACCCAAAAGACAGGCAGGCTGTTTAGTTTCCTATATCTTCATTCCATAGCGTTGGGTTGTTCTGGATGAAATCGCTCATCAGTTGCTTACATTCATCTAGGTTTAAATCAATAACTTCAACACCGTGGGATTCCATAAATTCCTTTGCTCCAGTAAAAGTTACAGACTCACCAACGATGACTGTTTTAATGCCAAATTGAACAACGGCACCCGCGCAGAGGTAGCAGGGCATCAAGGTAGAATAAAGCGTTGTCCCTTTGTAATTGCCGATTCTGCCAGCGTTGCGTAGGCAGTCAATCTCGGCATGAGTAACCGGGTCATTGTCTTGGACACGCTTATTGTGTCCTCTACCAACAATTTGCCCATCTTTGATAATGACTGAACCAATGGGAATCCCTCCTTCACTCAGTCCCTGTTGCGCTTCGGCGATCGCAGCTTCCATGAAATCATCCATAACACCTTCTCCTCAACACATACGTTTTACAATACTGCCTTGGGAAGCGCTTTTTACTCTCGCAAGTTTGGGGGAGCGATCGCTACTCGTACAATCATCACACTGCCTGGTATTTGGCGCTAGGTGCGATCACATTAAAATAGTGGAAATGGATAAGATATCGAAACAATGCTAAATATTGAATATCTTACGAACAAAGACGGAGATGCGATCGCAGTAGTGATTCCTATTGACTTATGGCGGCAACTGCTACCTATACCTCCTGAAGAAGCGTCAGATGAAGAACTTCAAGAAGCGGTAGAAGACTATTGCCTGAACAAAGCAATGGATGAAGCTGTTAATACTCCTAAGTTAACTCGCTCCGAAGCCTTAGCTTATCTTGAGGAATAATTAGCTTGGAAGTTCAATACCGTAAGGCTTTTCTGAAAGATCTGAAGCAACTGAAGAGTTCGACATCATACCAACGCATCTACGAACTGGCATTTACAACGCTGTCGGAAATCAACACTTTACAGGAGATTTCTGGTATTAAAGCCATGCGAGGTTACACTAATCGTCATCGCATCCGCATCGGTGATTATCGTGTTGGAATAGAGGTTAACGGAGATGTTATGGAAGTGATGCGTGTTCTACATCGTCGGGAATTTTATCGTTATTTTCCGTAAGTATTTGAAATCAAGATTTGTAAAGGAAAAACGTGATCGCAAAGAATACAAGCATTGCAATGCTTGGTAATTGTGTTCTTTGCGATCGCTTACCATAAAGCTAAGATTACACCTATTAGCGTTCAGGAGGAAAACACATGGTAACTCCCCTCCAAATAGACGAAACTCTGCTTCAAGAAGCCCTTGCTTTGAGTAACCATCCAACAGCTACTGCATTGATCGAAGCAGCTTTACGCGAGTACATCCAACGTCGTAAACAACTGAAAGTATTGGAATTGTTCGGTACTATTGACTATGAGGAA
The DNA here is from genome assembly GCF_014849525.1 of Microcoleus sp. FACHB-SPT15. Lineage (NCBI taxonomy): Bacteria > Bacillati > Cyanobacteriota > Cyanophyceae > Oscillatoriales > Microcoleaceae > Microcoleus > Microcoleus sp. FACHB-SPT15. Next base: position 80,653 of record NZ_JACJNU010000067.1, read on the forward strand.
GAGTATAACTACAAGCAACAGCGACAAAAAATATGAATGTTGTTGTTGATACTTCTATTTTGTCGCTGTACAAGCATCTCTCAAAAGGTAATTGTAGGAGGTGCGGTTGATTGTAGCTATTCCATAGGGAATTGCTCTTTCTTTAATGGTAGGGCAATCGCTATCCGTCTAGTCATCACCTTGGAATGGTGGAAATGGATAAGATTGTGAGTGAGAAGAGAGGTTGGGTTGATGAAAAGAAACCTAACCTACCAGCTAGACTCTTTTTGCTGACCTTTAAACCTTGATGATGTAAGGATTAATATTAGTCAATTATAAGCAAATTTGATATTACAGCGCTTTACACTCTCCTTATTGCTTGCTCTGCTGATTCCTCAAATTCATCACATCTGTCCACTAAAGTTTTAACAATATCAATAAAATAACTCACATCAATTAAAGTTATTTCAGCATTGTGCATTATTGAAAAAAACTAGCCTATTACCAATTTCTTCAACACACCAAAACCCAATTTTATATCTACTGTTCTCTTTAAGAAGAAATGATGAAAGTTGATGTGGAATATAGTTGAAGCTGTCAAACTTTAACCCACTTGGACACGAAAACTCTAAAGTTGTGTCGTATCTCAAGATAAATATTGTTTGTGTACTTCCTGATCTCGCCTTAAATTTTAAGATAGCTCTGTTCGGGTTGATGTCAGAAATGTTCAAGCCAACTTGATTACAATATCCTATGATAGTTGATTGAAAGTTATTGGATGAAAATAAGTCTTTATCAATTGCCATCTGTTCCTCCTAAAGCTAAGGTCAATTATCTATTTGAAGTGATTTAAACAGTAGATGTTCGAGTTAGTAGTAGGAAATAGTATTATTAATCTTACTATTTCTAGCTAAATTTTCTTAGCTTCTCATAAGGCTTAAAGTGAGCGTCCTACTGTTTCAATTAGGGACTTCCAAATAAAAAAATGCCCAATACTCTAGCTGCCAAGTCTGAGTTAGCTGCACAGCTTGGATAATTTATTTCTTGGAAGTCCCTTATCTGTAGCAAGTCTTGCCTCTTACTCTAGTTCACTTAGTTGTCTCTCAAACTCTGCAATCTCCTTTCGCCAATGTTCGACAAAGCTTAGCGGCGGTAAGTAACATTGAACTCAACGTCAACGTTTCTCGTCCATCCTCTTCAACGCTGTGTTATGCAGCTACTCTGCGAAAGCTTGTGCAACGCTACAAAGCACCTATACCCTTCAAATAGGCTACGGCTGTTTGAACGACTTCTCGCATACCAGAACTCTTCCTTTTACTGAAGGAACTATGGTTGTATCTCAAATCACCAGTATTAGGATCGTAATCAAAGTTTACATGAGGATATCGCGTTGATTGTCCAATAGGACGCACAGATACAGTAAGCGTGCCATCCGATTTAGGCCCTGTTTCCTGCTGCCATTCGTGAACATCATCACCAACAGCTTGCCAATTTCCACTCATCTTTGGTTCTCCTGGCTGTGTAGCCAAACTATCTATTACACGAAAGTACCCAAAACTTCATTGCAGCCTAACTCTTAATTAGACCGCAGTTGTGGTCTAACACACCATGACAGGGTATAAAACGGCAAACGTTTAATCCCTAAATTGACGGTTTAATACTTTTTCCATGATTGTTGATAAATCAGAGCTTTGGCTAGTCAAAAAATGTTCAATTTTGCCGCCCAATTTCCCCGCTTTCACTCTTTTTAATCTAGTTTTGTACAAAGATGTACTAAAAACCTGGAAAATGTAAACTATAATATACAGAATGCTCCCATCTTCCTATCTTGATGAATCTTGAAGAAGTGTTAAAACTCGCTGACGAGATAGTATTTGCCAAAACAGCTCAACACCTTGATGATTTACAAGAAGCGGTACTCCGGGGAACTTTACAACGAGATAAATATAAGCAGATAGCTAAGGATTTTGACTGTTCTGAAAGTCGTGTTAGGGAAGTTGGTTCGGAATTATGGCGGATACTTTCAGAAGAGTTAGGGGAAGAGATCAGTAAATCGAATTTTAGAGCAGCAATGGAGAGATCGCAAAACTCTAATGTTTTAAACTTTGCACAAAACGTGAGCGGTAGTTTTAACATCTGTGGAGAAAGTAAACATTCGCTAGATGTACCGAACTCACATGATGAGGAAACATCTAACTCAAAACAAACTAAAATATCGTATCAAGATTTATGCGAGATGCCAGAGCTAGGTATTTTTTATAATCGCATTCCCGAACTCGACACCCTCACAACCTTGATTTTACAAGAACACTGTCGCCTAATAGCCCTCACTGGCATCAGCGGCATCGGCAAAACAACATTAGCAGTGCAACTCGTACAACAAATAAAAGATGAGTTTGAGTACGTCATTTGGTGCAGTCTAGAGACATCCCCCACCCTAGCTGAAATTCAAGATAAACTGATACAGTTTTTCTTGCAGTCAGAAAATCTAGATTCACCTGCAACTAACCCAAAAAAGTTACCGCTGATTAAGTATTTGCAAAAGCATCGCTGTTTAGTAGTCTTAGATGACGTTCATAACCTTTTCAGTAGCGGTGAATTGGTAGGAAAGTATAAACCAGGATATGAAGACTATCGCTCCTTTTCCAAACAAATAGAAAAGTTATCCCATCAAAGTTGCTTTCTGTTAATCGGTTGGGAACAACCGAGAGAAGTGACTCATGTCAAAAGCCAAAATACTCCCATTCGCACCTTACAACTCACAGGCTTAGATATCGCAGGCGGACGGAAAATACTCAGAGATAATGGGTTAGAAGAAATCGATAAATGGGACGCACTGATTCAGCGCTACCAAGGCAACCCATTATGGTTAAAAAGCGTGGTGACTCTTATTCAAGAGTTAGGAGGAAGCGTGACTGAGTTACTACCAGACGATACTGTATTGTTGCCAGAAGATTTGAAAGATGTTTTACAGCAGCAATGCGATCGCTTATCCGAAATAGAAAAACAAGTTATCTCCCTGTTGGCTAAAGAAAGCGAACCCGTCAACCTGGCAAAATTGATAGAAAAGGGAACAATGCCAGCGTCAGATTTACTAAATGCGCTGCAATCTTTATCGCGTCGCTGCTTGATAGAACAAAAAGAAAGCTTTTACGATCTGCCACTTGTGCTGAAGCAGTATATCAAAGGGTTATAACTCATCGTTTTGGTATCTAAGTTAGAAATGGTTGTGAGTTTTCCTTAGTACTCCAGCTAACTTTGCTAGTTATATTTTACCAGGAGGAGAGAAGTTTTTTGAGGCATCATCTACAACTAAAACCCAATCATTTCCTCTCCCTTGTGTGCCTGGTGGTTCAAAATCGCCAGTACAACTATTAGCGTATTCTCCAATAAAAATACTGTCACCATTACGTGGGTCATACCACCAAGCTTTTAGATGAGTCCCAGAAATTTTACCCAGGTGAATCGTAAAATTTTGTCCTGTAGAAGCATAGATAAATAAATAGCCATCGCCGCGTGTTGCTGAAGAGTGATTTGCTCCTGTTCCTGGGTTGCTACTAATAATGGATTGATCAGGAACTCGACTTAAGAAAGGGCGAGATAGTAAGAGATTCCGAATATGAATTATATTAGCCGCACCCGGTCGATTTAAAGCATCATACCAATAACACTGTGGAGAACTAATTCCTTTACGTCCAGGTGCCCACATTTGCCAAATACTATGATGTCCATAGGTATGACCAAAAGCACCTGCAAATAAGGCCCAATAAGCCGCTTGACGCACATCATAATCACGGAAATATCCATTGCCTGGATTCCAGTTAATCGGATGATCTTCGTAGCGTGATTCTCCATCTAGAGTTGGTTTAGCTGGACTTTTAGCATAATCAGAACAAACAGTCGTGTAGTTAGGTAAATCAATAGCGCTATGCCCTGACTGCAACATATTAAAATCTAACCATTCTTCATTATGGAAAAAGGTTGATGAGGTAGAACCACCGACTGGGTGATAAGTCATGAGGAATTTTCCTCCGTCGCCTTCTGCTAATCCAGCCACCATTTCGCGCCAAACTTTTTCCTTGCCTCCAGGATTGCGATCGCCTCCTAAAATCCAGATAATATTAGTTCGATTTTTATATCGATTACCCAGATAGTGACCGTAGGTTCTAGCATTACCTTCATTTATTACACCACTCACTACATAGCTTCCCCAAGTTGGCAGAAATCCAATCCATAATCCTAGTTTCTCTGCTGCATCAACAACATAATCAACGTGTTGAAAATACTCATCATTGGGTGTTGTGAGATTATTCTTGTAGAAGGGACAAGTACCATAGGCATTTGGTGTGTTTAAACCATCTAGTTCAGCTACAGCAACGGCTTGAATAACTGTAAAACCTTTTTCTCGTCTGTTTTCTAGATAGCTACTCGCTTCTTCTCGTGTTAAACGATGAAACAGTTCCCAAGCTGTATCCCCTAACCATAAGAAAGGTTGCCCATCACTAGTTCTTACCAAAAATCGCTGATTATCTGAAACTCGTAAAGTCATAAGATGGCTGGTTGTTTGTTATTGGTTGTTGGTTGTTTGCAATGTTAAAGCATGGGCTATCTAAGAGTAAAATATATCAATTCAAGTTACTAAAAATAGTATATTTGGAAAGCAATAAATGAGTATTGGTCGATGAATCTAAGCCTGTGCATGATTGTTAAAAACGAGGAAGCGTCTTTGCCGAAATGCTTGAGTAGTGTCAAAGATGTTGTGGATGAGATGGTAATCCTGGATACAGGTTCTACTGACAGAACAGTTGAAATTGCTAAAGAGTTTGGGGCTAAAGTGTATCACTTTGAGTGGTGCAATGATTTCTCGGCTGCTCGAAACTATGCTCTCAAGTATGTGCAAGGAAAATGGGTGTTGGTATTGGATGCGGATGAAGTACTAACGCCAAAGATTGTGCCAGAGATTAAGCAGGCAATGAAAGGTAAGCGCAACCTTGTAATTAATCTGGTACGCCAAGAAGTAGGCGCGTCTCAATCTCCTTATTCCTTAGTTTCACGTCTATTTCGCTATCACCCAGATGTTTACTTTTCCCGCCCTTATCATGCAATGGTGGACGATAGTGTGCAATCGTTGTTGCAGCGAGAACCCGATTGGCAAGTCGTTTCTTTGTCTACAGTGGCAATTGAGCATTACGGTTACCAACCAGAAGCGATCGCATCTTTAGATAAATCCACTAGAGCGCGACTAGCAATGGAAGGCTTTCTAGAGGATAATCCAAATGACCCCTATGTATGCAGTAAACTGGGGGCGCTTTATGTTCAGTTGAATCAGTTGCAGGAAGGCATTGAACTTTTGGAGCGTGGCTTAAGTGAAAAGCCGTTAGACCCTCCAGTATTATTTGAACTGCACTATCATCTGGGCAATGCTTACACCCATACATCTAATCTCAACTCAGCCGTGATGCATTATCAAGCGGCAATCCAACAGCCGATTTTACCGCAATTGAAAATCGGAGCTTACAATAATTTGGGCAACCTGCTGTTGAAGGCTGGTGAGTTACCTGCTGCGAAAACTGTGTATGAAAGGACTGTAAAAATTGACCCTAGTTTTGCCGCCGGACATAATAACTTAGGTATGACATTAAAAGCATTGGGGCAACTGGAAGACGCGATCGCATCCTATCAGCAAGCGATTAAGCTCAACCCAGAATACGCCGATGCTTACCAAAACTTAGGGGTGGTTTGGCTGAAAGTCGGTAAAGTACCGGAGAGCTTATCAGCCTTTAAAAAAGCGATTGCTCTCCATGAGGTGCATAATCCTCCTGAAGCCCAACGCCTCCGTCAGGGACTAAAAGAGATGGGCTTTCAGGTTTAACCAATTTCTAAGCGGGTTGCTTAAGCTGAAGCTGTTGCAATTGGCTTGGTGCAACTACACCCCGCTCAGTAATAATGCCAGTGATGAACTCGGCTGGTGTAACGTCAAAGGCTGGGTTATAAAACTCCACTCCAGGAGGGCAAGTCACCGTGTCGCCAATTTGATAGATTTCCGAGGGGTGACGCTCTTCAATCGGGATTAGACTACCGCTAGGCAATTCAAAATCAATGGTAGATAGAGGTGCCGCGACGAAGAACGGGACATCATGCGCTTTCGCAACGATCGCTAAACTATAGGTGCCAATTTTGTTCGCTGTGTCGCCATTGGCAGCGATGCGATCGGCACCAACGATAACCGCATCAATTAGCCCCTGTTTCATACAATGAGCTGCCATGCTGTCGGTAATCACGGTAACGGGGATACCTTCTTGTACACATTCCCAGGATGTCAGTCTTGCCCCTTGCAAGCGAGGACGGGTTTCGTCGGCGTAGACTCGCGCCAGTCGTCCATCCCGCCACGCGGAACGCACGACACCTAAAGCAGTGCCATATCCGGCTGTAGCTAGCGCCCCCGTATTGCAGTGAGTCAAAATGCATAACTTATGCGGGGTAGAGGGCAACACTTCCAAACCGCGATCACCTATTGCCTGACACGTTTGTAAGTCTTCAACCTGAATCGCTTGAGCCGTTGTTAGTAACGAGGCTTGAATCTGCTCGACTGAACCCAGCGTCTCATAGGCAGTTTTGAGCATTCGTGAGATCGCCCAAAATAAATTCACGGCTGTTGGGCGAGTTTGGCGCAACATCTGGGCAACGTCCTCTAGCTGTGCCAAAAACTCGTCTCGATTATCCGTCTCAATTTCCCTCGCTCCTAAGTACATTCCATAGGCAGCCGCAACACCAATTGCAGGTGCGCCTCGGACAATCATGGTTTTAATCGCCCGTGCCATATCCTTGACTAAGCTGATTTCAACAAGGGCATACTCCAGTGGTAAGCGGTTTTGGTCAATCAGGAGAACGCGACCTTCATGCCAGATAACGGGATAAACCTGAGTTGTAGGGAGATTCATAGCCTTGAAAATAGTAATTAACCAAAAACTTTGACAACTTTTGCCTACTTTAACGCACAGATGTAGCCCTCGGTAGAAAATCCCTCTTAAAGGCGATCGCAATGCTGAGAGCCAAGTTAGGGCGTATGACGATAGGCCCCTACAAGCCGAATCACGCAACGCGAATGACATCCTCAATGGAGTCAAGGACACCACGGATTTCGTGTTTAAGAGTATGAGCTAGACATTCCAGAAGTCAGCAACGCCCCTCAACTCAAGCGACTCATTCCCTAACTCAAAAAGCAGCTACAAAAACAGAACTTGGCTTTGATTCTGGACAAGTGCCAACCCAATCAGGCACAAGTCACCTTCTGCCGCAAACTCACAGATGTGCTGGATATCGCTTGGATTACTGAAGCACCCCTTGAAGCACCCCTGAAAGGCTTTCCACCCAATCAGCCAAATTTACTCAGTGCCATTCAAAGCTGGATTGATGAGATAGGATGACGGGCAAAAGGCGATCGCTTTTTACCAATCAAACACCTTCAAAGGTGCGATCACACTATGCAGAAAACTAAAAACATAGTGAGGGAGACAACATGAAAGAAGATGCTTTGATTGAAAAAACGAATGCTAACAGATTCATGCGCTCTCGTGCCGAGGTCGTGACCTTTGAAGACGCTATGGCTGAGTGCGATTCGTTGGCTAGAAACCAATCCTAACAAGGATTAGGGGGATTAGCCGCAAGGTAATGAACCTTGACAACTGAATGACCATGTAGGTGAGAAACCTACCCCGCAGGTGCAGCGGTGAAAGCACTTCCCCTACGGTAGCGACTAGCCATCAATCCGTAAAGCGGGGATGAAAGGTGGCTCTACTGAAAGCCTAATTTGGTACCCATCGAGCAAAAGTATCCATGAGTAAAGCCTCGGCTTAAAGATGTGAATGAATCGTCGTCAAGTGTAATCAGCGAAATAAGGCTATATGCGCTGAAGCCAAAAGGCAAAGGATATGAGACTGGCAGTTTCGACCCTGACCAGTAAGCACTCTCGAAAAACCCGGCGAATAGCATCACTCTAAAGGTACATAGTATGGTCATTCGGAACGAAGTAACCTCT
>NZ_JACJNU010000068.1:0-121359 GCF_014849525.1 Microcoleus sp. FACHB-SPT15
TATCAAAAGCTATAGTTCTATTCATGAAGGAAAACAAAAGCTTATTGAGTTGTCGGCTTGAATAACTCATCAATCCTTCTGTGGGTCTTCCATTAATTATTCAGCAAACCCTAAATAAACTCAATACCAATTAAGCTTATAAATTCGTCGAATGTTTAGTCAACAAGGATTGTAACTTCATAACCATTGTCAGTTTATTTACAGCACCTACTTAATGCACAATGCCTTATACGCTCTGGTAAGCAGCCGCTACTTTACACGGTAAGCCATGGTTAGAATTTACCTAAGGATAGTTTTACTTGTATCCACTTCTTAAAAAACCATCTCATGAGGCTCTGAGCATAATCGTCTAATAAAATTGGTGGATGTAGACGAATTGCTTTCCACAGCTTCTGACCTGCTTGATTGATTCCGTGAAGGTCAGTACTGTATTGTAAATATTGTTGTGTGCAATATTCATAAAGCCAAGCTAAGCTCTGATTTTTCAGATACTGGTATTCGGATGGAGCTGTTTGAAAAGCCTTTTCAAACATCGCTAGCATTTGTCGTTCTATCCCCTCAACTTTAGAGGTCATTGAGCTAGAAGACTGACGATAATAAATTTGATGCTTGCGAACTACAACAAAAGGCCAGCAGAGAGCTAATCGACGATAAAAGTCCCAATCTGCACAGTGGGGAAAAGTAGAATCAAACTCTCCTACAGACTCAATTGCCTTTCTCCGAATTAAGGGATTCGAGCCATGTGCCAGAAAATTTTCGACCAGTAACTTAGGATAAACGTTTCCTTCAAAGGATACTGGTTTACCAGGAACTACAGAGCCTTCTTGCTCATACATAAAGTAAGTCCAGCTATAAGCAACTCCTGCCTCTGGATGCTCTCTCAATGCTGCTAATTGAAGTTCTAATTTGTCGGGTGTCCACAAATCATCGGCATCAATAAAAGCGATGAACTCGCCAGTTGCATGAGGGAGTCCGCGATTGCGTGCTACACACACACCGCCATTTTCATAGGAAAAAACTTTTAAACGCTCATCTTTAATACTCTGAACTAACTCTACAGTTCGGTCTTTTGAACCATCATCGATAATAATAAGTTCAAAATCTGAGTAGGTTTGCTTTTGCACTGATTCAATAGTTTCTAGAATCGTGCGTTCGGCGTTGTAGGCAGGAGTTATAATAGATACTGTTGGCATACTGAATAAAAAACTCAAAACTACATTTGCGAAATTGCATGACTGTTAAAGGGCAGGATAATCCAGCTTTTAACAAGTCTTCTAATCAGCCCTTGAGTGTATTCCTCTAAAAGAATTTTTGGCTGTATTAAAATAGCTTTTGCTAACTTTACAGTAGCTAATATCAAATTCTTATATTGATATCCACCGTACTTTAAGTATTGTTGTGCTGCGTACTTATAAACCCAAGACAAGCTCTGTTTTTTAAGGAACTGTAGCTCAGTTGGTGCTACTTGAAAAGCTCTTCCTATGACAATAAGAAGATATTTCTCCATTACCTCAACCTTGGAAGTCATTGAACTTAAAGATTGACGGTAAATAATTTGTGATTTGGGGATTAAAACGAAATTCCATTTTGCGGCTAACCTTAGATAAAAGTCCCAATCTTCACAAGATTTAAGGTTAGCATCGAAAAGCCCTATAGATTCAATTGCTTGCTTGCGGATTAAAGGATTCGAGCCGTTGTGCAGAAAGTTTCTGACCAACAAATTAGCATAAACATTCCCTTCAAAAAAGCTGGATTCATCGGCGTATGAATATTCTTTCTCTTCATACTTGAAATACGTCCAGCTATAAGCAACTCCAGCTTCTGGATGCTGCTGTAAGGCAGCTAGTTGTAGTTCTAACTTATCAGGAGTCCATAAATCATCTGCATCGATAAAGGCAATAAATTCTCCATTCGCCTGAGAGATGCCTCGATTGCGAGCTACAGGTAGTCCACCATTTTCATAAGAGAAGATTTTCAGGCGTTCGTCTTGAACATTGTAAAGTAACTCTAGAGTTCGGTCTGTTGAGCCGTCATTAATTACAATTAGCTCAAAATCCGAGAAAGTTTGTTGTTGAACTGATGCAATTGTCTCTAAAATGGTGCGTTCCGCATTGTAGGCGGGGATGACAACGGATATAGTTGGCATAAAACTAACTTCGATGTAATATTACAGTTTTTTCTGTAAGGTCTGGCTCAAGAGAACATCACGCAGTTGTTTACCAATTGCTTCAAGCGAGAAGCACTCCTCTGCGCGAGTGCGGGCACACTTGCCTAACTCACGTCCCCAAGTTTCATCATCTAGAACGCGACCAAGTGCTTGCGCCAGTGCTACAGCATCCTCTCGTGGCACAACCAACCCACCGGAAGCCTTGCCGCCTTCAAAAATGTCTGGCACACCGGGAGCATCAGCAGCTACCACAGGCAGACTACAAGCCATTGCCTCAATCGGCGCAACAGGAAAGCCTTCTTGTCGAGAGGCGAGGGTGTAAACGTCTGCTGCCGATAGATATTGGCGAATCCTAGTGCGATCGCGTACATATTCATCCACCCACATCACACCCCGCAGTTGCATATCTGCAATGCGCTGGCGTAGTTCGTCAGCATCAGTACCAGTTCCCACCAGCAGTAGCCGCAGATCTTTGCCAGGACGCTCGTCACAAACCTGCTTCCAAGCATCTACCAGAACGTCCAGCCCCTTGCGTTCTATTTCAATGCGCCCGTGATACACCGCCACTCTCGCCTCCAGTGGGATGCCAAGGGCTGCCCGTGACTCACTCCGATCAAAAGCACGCCATGTCACTACGTCCATTGGGTTGAAAATACGGGCTATTTTGGTAAGCGGCATCCCATAGCAGGCAAGTACTCGCTCAATCTCAGTTTGGGGGGCGATGATTATGCCTGCGGCTGCCTTTAACGCCAAAGGGCGCAAAGGTTGCTCAATGCGACTTAGCGGTTTATCGCCTCCCTGAAACGTAGCGAACACTGGCATCCCGATTAACTTTCCTAAGAGTACGCAAGCGTCGAAGCGTGGATATTCATACTCCTGACACAAAATGGCATTGCAGCCTTCGCGCTGTAGTTCACGGGCGAACAAACTTAGTGGCGTAGCTAGGTAAGCTCCTAAAGAAGACTTAATACCTGGGAACAGGGCAGAGCGAGTGCTGTAGTGGCGAAAAGCACGGTGAATTCTTGATGCAGGCATTACGCATACTGTAGCGCCAGTGGCTGTGTGCGTAAAGCGTAATGTCGCATCAACACGGGCTGAAACGAAGAATAACACTGTTCGCACGCCAGCGAGCCGCAAAGCATCTATGTAATTGAATAACCAACCGCCCGTCAGTTCATCACGAAAACTTTCCAGCGAGACACCAATTGTGTCGTGAAAGTCCTCGAATAATTCACCCCAACCCAACAAAGCAATGGTTGGTTGAATAGAAGTACTCGTTGAGGCTAGTTTTCCAGGCATGTCATATTCAATTTGCATTTTGATACCTTTACTTAACTTGGAAACGAATTCAAGAGTTCTTGTACAGCAGAGGAGACTTGTGAAGGATTTTTGACAAATCGACAAAATGGAACAGAGTAAGTCCAAGCCTTATAAAATTCTTCATTCTTGTAATAAGAATTAGGCAAGAATACATGAGGAATCTTCATAAGAGTGCAGAGGATATGCCCATGCAAGCGGTTCGTGATAATTAGACGATATTGCTGAAATTGATAAACTCCGTTGTGCATATACCTAAGTGATTGGTAATGCAGTGAAGGATTATGCATAGTATTAAAGGCACGGCTATGTGAAGAGTAATAAATCCATTTCTGCCGAAACATCCACTCCTTGGGAATTACTGTACCTTGCCTCAAGCCTTCCAACGTTCTAGATAAACGCCATGGTTTTGGTATCTTTTTGTAGTACTGATTTTGATAGATGTAAGAAGTCCAATCTTCTACAATCAAATCAGACAAATTCATAGACTCAGGAGAGAATAACTGATTAGACTCTGGGTCTTGCCTACAGTGGTACAAAATAGATTTGTTTGGAACTCTACTGAAGGACACTAGAGGAAGATTCACCATATGAAAAGCCATGTCTGGGGCTTTAATGATCTGACAATTGTCAAAATATTGTTGTGCAATTTCATAACTGTAATTATCGCGAACAAATAGAGTGAGGTTAGGATGCGAGTTGAAGCTCCTTGCTGCCTCTACTAAATTAACCTGATCAGCAAAATAAATGCTTTGTGGCAGAATAATAATTGGACGGTCTTTATGCTGCTCAATAATCCGTTCACGAAATTTTTGAGAGCCTCCATACAGATCACCTAAGTTCCCTCCCCCATGAAATACAATAGGACTTTTGCCAAGACGTTTTTGCATTTCTAAATCAGAGAAATCTTTAGTACTTGCAGCATAGCTAATTTTAGTTTTTAGAACATTGGTTAAGTAAAAGATTTCACCTAGCCAGATAAGATGATCGCCAATATTTGGATGAGCGGGATAATCAAGAAGCACACAATTTTCAAAGGCTTCTAGTATTTCTAAAGACTTATGCAAACTTGCTTTTATTTTTTCTGTCTCTGAGTGACTCGTCATTGTGTTTTTACTCGTCATTTTGTTTTTACTGGTTTAGCTACCCTCAAAATTGGAGAGCGACTCCTGATTATGTAGATGCCAATCAAAACATTACCCTTTGTTTATCAGAAATCCTGTATACCTATCTCTTACAGAAATTCCTTGGTAAAAACCATTTCATTTTCTGTACACTATAAATGAAAAATTAATCATTTATTATTGAATACATACTTAATAGCCCAGATATAATAAATAGATGTCAAAGCTTGATGAATGAGTACTGCTGCTGCCACCCAAAAAATACCCCCTTTCACAGCAACTAGCACAAAACCTGCAAACGTTAAAGTTTGGAAGAAAGCCCAATAGAGATTTAACCAAGTTTTACCAACAGCATTAAGTAGGTGTTTAACAGCAAAACTAATAGGGTATGGCAAAGCTGAAAGGCAGATCATACTTAAAATAGGGATAGCTGGTATCCATTTTTCTCCAAAAACCAATGGCACATAAAGGGGGGCTAAACCTGCCTGTAAAATAATAAGTGGAACCACAACTGTAGAAGTTCTTTTTATGCTACTAAAAAAGCGTTTTTTCACTTCTCTGAAGTCATCACGAGCTTCACAAAGGTAAGGAAATATAGCAGAGCTAAATGAGTTCATAACATTAAAGCTAATTCCTAGTCCGGCATTAAAAGCAAAATAGTATATACCTAATGCCTCGACTCCTAAAAATCTGCCTACTAATAAGTAATCTATGTTCCCTTTAATCCTGTTCAATAAATCTACCCCAAGCAAGCTGCCACCAAAGCTAATAACTTCTCGCCAACGTTCAATATTGAAAGTTTTAGGAGGTCGCCAGGAATGATTTTTCCAGGTAATCAAAATCCATACAGGATTTCCGAGAAGCATCGCCCAAACTATAGCCCATACGCCTACTCCTAGCAGAGCAAGAATAATTGTTATGCTATTAATAACTAATGAACTAATAGCATTACACATCGCTGTAACCTTTAACCGATTTTCTCGCTCAATCAGAGCAGTACTAACCAGAAATAACGGTAGCATTAAATAGGTTAATGCTGCCATACAAAGAGGTAAAGCTAGCTGCTTTTTATCATAAAATTGTGCAATAGGAAAAGCGGCAATACACTGAACAATAAAAATGGCTCCGCATAAAATCCAATTCAGCCAGTAGGAGGTTTCAGCAATAGTTTTGACATCTTTTTCGTCAGCTTGAATGATCTTTGCCCCAATCCCCCCCCGAAGAGTGAAAACACTAGCAAACTCAAAGGTGGTATAAATGATTGACATTAACCCATAATCTTCTGGGCTGAACATCCGAGCTAGAGTGACCGTAGTTCCTAGGCGAAAGACACGATTAACTAACTCTGCTCCGCCTAACCAGCCAACGTTCCGAATAAATTGACCAGACGTTAACTGCTTTAACTTAGTAAGTAACATTTAACTGTACCAAAAGTAGGCAAAAATCGAAGTAGAGGTATTCATACTCCTGACTCAAAATGATGCTGTAACCCTTACGGTATAGTTTGCGAACCAGCAAACTTAGTGGAGTAACCAGGTAAGTGCTTAACGCTCTTCCATCACTCTTGGATAAATTAACGAGTTTGCGAGGATACAGCTAACGGAAAATTAAGGTTTTACCCCAGGCTGACGGAAGAGCATAAGTAGGAATCATGACAGACCACAGTGGACGTGGCGTGTCATCTGAAATCGGTGGAACAGTAGCGCGGTAAGGATGTTGTTCACTCATCTTGGATTGCCTGCTTGATAGTGATTCAAGTCGTAATACGTATGGATTTGTTGAAGGCATCAAGCGATTTTTCTTTAAGCACTATGGCTTAAGAGAACATCACGCAGTTGTTTGCCAATGACCTGCGGTAAAAAGCAACTTTCAGCCCGGCGACGAGCATTTTGGCCCAACTGGTAACTCAATGCTTCATCGTCTAACACTCGACCCAGTGCTAATGCCAATGCCTTTGCATCACCACGAGGGACGACTAGTCCGCCGGAGACTTCACCCTCTTCAAGAATGTCAGGAACACCTGGAGCATCTGCGGCAACTACAGGTAAGCCACACGACATCGCTTCAATTGGCGCGACTGGAAAACCTTCTAAGCGAGATGGGAATGCGTAAATATTAGCTGCTGAGAGATAGCGCTGAATTACCGTGCGATCGCTAACAAATTCATTGAGCCAGAACACACCCCTTAATTGCATCGCCTCAAGGCGCTGGCGCAGTTGTTCAGCCTCGCTACCCGTTCCCACCAATAACAGCCGCAGATCTTTGTCAGGACGTTCAGCGCAGATTTGCTGCCAAGCTTGTAGTAATATATCTAGTCCTTTGCGCTTGATCTCAACTCGTCCATGCCATACGACGACCCTAGCATCCAGGGGAATGTCAAGAGCTTTTCGTGCCTCACTGCGGTCAATTGCTTGCCAGTTTGCTCCATCCAGCGGGTTGAAAATTCGGGCAATCTTGCTAGACGGTATCCTATAGCGATCGCGAACTCGCTGAATCTCGGTTTGCGTAGCAATAATCACACCTGTGCAGGCACGCATTGATAATTGTCGCGGCAGAATTTCTAACCCACTCTCAGTTTTATCACCTCCTTGGAACGTGGCAAACACTGGCAACCTCATCAACTGCCCTAAAACTACGCAGGTATCAAAGCGCGCATATTCATACTCCTGACACAAAATCGCTTGGCAGTTCTCCCGCCTTAGTTCCTGCGCTAACACACTTAGAGGAGTAGAAAGGTAGCTACCAACGCTTTTAGCTAAATCTTTTACAGGTGTAAGTAAAGAACGGCGGATGCTATTACCGTCTTGGATATCCTTAAAAGATTGCTTCTCATTTGCCCCATAAACATGAAGCGACTTGCGCCGAACAGCGCGATAAGCCTGGTAAATTCCAGAAGGAGGTAGTACACAAATCGGGGTATCAGTCGGGACATGAAGAAACCGAGATGGCTTATCTACATGAGCTGAAATACAGAAAAGAACTGTTCTCACGCCAACTTGTTTAAGAGCATTAATGTAGCCGAACGTCCAGCTACCGACAAACTCCTTACAAAACGTCTCAAAGGAAATGTTGATACTGTCTAAAAAGTCATCAATCAGGTCGTAACAGTGGAGCAAGGCGATTGTTAGTTCTGAACTGTGACTCGCCTCAGAGGTTTCCTTCTCCATATCAAGCTGCTCAGCAATCTGTAGAGTTGAGACTTTTTTCATGCTTGTAGCCTCGGATCTTGCATAGCGATTGGTTTTCTCATCAACTGAGTAAAATAACTGGCAACTTGGGGTGGGAAGAATCGTTTCAGTAGAAACTTGATGACTATTTTTTGATTGGTTTTATCCAGTAAAGTTTGAGGATGCAGGCAAATTGCTGACCACAGATGTTGCTGAGCTTGATTCACAGCACTGCGATCGGTACGATGTTGCAAATACAAAGATGCACAATAGGTGTGAAAGTTAGTCAAGGTATGTTTTTTTAGATATTGCAATTCTGGTGGAGCTGCTTCATATGCTCTTTTCATTGCAATAAGGGATGCTTCCTTCATCACCTCAACTTTAGATGACATGGCTCCAGGAGTGCGGCGATAGAGTATTTGGTATTTAGGTACTACAACAAAATGCCAACGAGCCGCCAACCGCAACCAATAGTCCCAATCTTCGCAGGATTTAAGTGTTGGTTCAAACTCTCCGGCTGAATCAATTGCCTCTCGACGAATCATTACATTAGAACCACTCAGAATGAAATCACCCATTAGCAACTGCTTATAAACATTGCCAGAGAAAGAATATTGAGGCGACGGAAGGAATGATATAGGCTGACCTCGTTCATCAACATTCATAAAAGAAGTCCAGCTATAGGCTACACCTGCTTCAGGATTTTTTTTGAGAGCCGCTAGTTGTAGCTCTAGCTTATCTGATGTCCACAAGTCATCAGCATCTATGAATGTAATAAATTCTGCACTAGCTCTAGTTATCCCACGATTGCGAGCACTCGGAAGTCCGCGATTTTCATAGGAGAAAATTTTTATGCGATCATCGTTGATACTTTTAACCACTTCTACAGTTCTATCTGTTGAGCCATCATCAATGACAATTAACTCAAAATCCTGAAAGGTTTGATGCTGAACTGATTGAATCGTTTCTTTGATTGTTCGTTCGCCATTGTAGGCAGGGATAACAACAGTAACTTCGGGCATAGTCTAACCTGTTAAGCTGGTAGTTGTTTTGACACAATAAAACCTCATCTTCCAATCGCTACTGTGTATCGACGTAGAGTGTAAAATAGTGCCAGAAATTTCTTGTAACCCTCAGTCCCAAACCAACGCATTATGGTGATCGCAACGCTCAAGCGGATATATTCTTTAGAGAAGAATATCCAAGGATAATGCACAAAGGCTTGCCGACGAAAATGTATGGCTTTTTTGTAATTTTTTGTGGTACTTTGCAGAGGTTTCCAAGCTAAACAAATATTGGCAAAAGCATAGCATCGTTGCTTTACAGTGAGTAGCTCTGGTGAAGCCCCAGCGAAGGCTTTTTCGATAACCATCTGAAAACTTTGCTCCATTGCTTCCCAATTTTTAGAAGCACTACTTGAATGTTGTCGGTAGTACACTAGAGGTTCCTTTATTACCTTGAACGGGTAACGAGAGGCAATCCGGAGCCACATATCCCAATCTTCAGCAAACGAGCGTAAATTCCGGTCAAAATCTCCACAGGTTTCAAAGCAAGATCGACGCACCATCGCCACACTGCCGCACTCAACCATGTTATGTTCGGTGAGTTTTTCCCATACATCACCCTCTGCCTGATTTTTGAAGACTCTTCCTGTAGGTTGACTTTTTTCATCAATGTAGGCGACCCAAGTGTATACCAGACCAACATCTGGATTCTCTTCGAGAACTTGCACTTGTTTTTCTAGCTTGGTTGGTTCCCAAAGGTCATCGGCATCTAGGAAGGCTAAATATTCACTTTGAGCATGGGCAATGCCAGTATTACGCGCCCCAGCTAAACCTTGATTTTCCTGAGAAACCAATCGAATTCGCGGGTCTGTTAGCTGAGAAGCCCACTGTTCAATCTCATCTGAACTGCCATCATTAACAATGATTACCTCAAAATCATCAAGCGTTTGCTTCAAAACACTTTCGACGGTTTCCGGAAGGTAAACCATTGCATTATAAGCGGGAATAATAATCGAAGTTTTTGGCATGGTTCAAAATTGATTCAGGTTTATCTGTAACTTTATTGGTGATTAATTCCGGATAGCTTGCTTTTGAAATTCAGTAATTGATGGGTTGATGCTAAGTTTAGTGGCTACTGGTAATCTGGCTGTATATTTGATTGAGTTTTGGGAAAGTTGTATAACGATTGTCCTTCTCTAAAGGCAATTCCTAACATTAATAATCCTGGCCAAAATACAAAAACACTGCCGTCGAAATGCTCACTAAATGAAAAAATACCCAAAACCATAATAATTTGTAATCCAAGCTTTGCAGTTTTATAAGTTTGAGATTTAATAAGTAAATCAATAAAACTCCAAATCATGGCTACAGCCAAAGCAACACAACCAACTAATCCATGAGTAAATAAAAGACCCAACCAAGTATGGTGAGTGCCAATCGGCTTGCGTCCCACAGAGAGTGGCCCCGGTTCACTAATTCCATGCCCCCAAATTGGGGCTTCAGTCTGCCAACGATATAAAGCAATGCGCTCCAAACCATCTCGCGCCTCTGAAGAGCCAGCACGAGCTTTCTTAAGGTTGTCTTTGAGGGTTGTTAGAAACTCGATCAGTGATTGTAAGTAGATACTCGCCAGGAAACTAATGCCCCCTGCTATGAACAGTACCCAGGGGCGTAGAAAATTTGTTAAAACCCAACTGGACAGCAGTACAACCGGTAAACAGACCATACCGGCTCTAGATACCGAACCCACAATTGAGGCAATCGTACTAACTATGCCAATCCATCGCAATCTTTTGTTTTGTTCTTGAAGAATTACGAAGAAGTAAATATTACTGGTAAGACCTAGAGCAGGAGCCCATGGTGTAAATAATCGCATACGACTGTTAATTAGAGTGTGAAAAATATCTACTTCATACTGTGGTTGTCCACCATTTAAAGGTAAAGATCTTAGGGGAGAAATATAAGTAATATTGGGGATATTCACAAGACCAGCTAGAGTACCAATAATGATTATAATTAAGCTTTGTAAGCAGAGAATACTAATAGCTCTATAAACTAATTGAGGGCGGATATTGAGATGCCCAGCTAGAGGAAATAAGCCAAAAAGAGCCCACGTTCTAGACCAAGCTGCTAAGGATTCAATAAATCGTTTAAGTCCAAGATCAAGATTGTAGTGGTTGACAACTGTAGCTCCTAATAACACCAATGCTGCCAGAATCCACACCCAAGCGGAAAGGGAAATAGTAATTTTTTCTTCGGGAGGAGTTTCTTCTGTTTGATTCCACCACTGTTGGATTAGATAACAGACTAAGAAAAATCCCAAAAGTTGTGCTAAAAGATACTGTGCGCCTAGATAATAAATTAAATAAGTTCCGACAATGTAATACCAAACCAGAGTTTCTGGAAGGTTTTGTGGCTTGATTTTTGTGGTACTCACGTTTTACCTGAAATAAAAAAGACTGTCAAATCAGCCGATGCTTTCGGTCAATCTGTTTAGCTTGTTGCCTTTTGCGATCGCGTAACCATAACGCTACCGTTCCTGTTGTCATGAAAAAAGAAGCCATAGCAGCTCCCGCTAGCACAAGTTTACGCTTAGGCTTTGTGGGTTCTTCTGGCAAGCTAGGCTTTGTGTAAAGCACGATTGAGGGATAAGAAGCAGAGACTTCTGACTGGCTCAGGTCTAACTTAGTTAAAGTTGATGAAAAAATAGTTTCCGCGATTTGAAGATTCCGTCTTAGAGCCTGTAGCTCAGAATCTTTTTGAGTATAGTTCGCGAGCTTAGATTCTAATATGACAATCTGCCGCTCTAACTCTTGAGCTTGGGATCGAAGTCCTTGCTGTTCTGTCTGATGTGAGATTAATTCTTGAAAGAGATTTGCTCGCTGTGGAGAAGAATTACTCTCATTAAGATTCAGTTGTTTCAGGGTGTCCAGCGTAATGGCTCGTCCTAGTAGTGACTGACCTTGTTGAAGGAGAGCTGCTTGAATTGCCTCCTGATCGCCCTGCTTATAAACCACTGTAGGATTATTTGAGGTATATCTAGACCTTAACTGAGTTAATTCTGCACTAACTCTGCTGTAATAGCTCAAGTACTCTTGAAATAGTTTATCAGATTGCAACGTTAGAGCATCAGCCGCTTGTTGAGCCGATAAGCCTAATTTAGCAGATAGCTCCCTGAACTTTGTGTTCGATCGCTCCATTTCACCTATCACCTCAGCTCGTTGCCGCCGCAAAGACTCAACGTTAACCGATAGCTCTTCTAATTGTTCGGGTGAAGTTAAACCTGAGCGCGCTTGGTAGGCAGAGACACGTTGCTGAGCTGCTTGCAATTTTCTTTCTGAAGAGCCAAGAGTAGTTCCTAATCTCTGGTCTTGCTGAGCAAGTTCTTCCTCCCTGAGCTTATCTATACGCTCTTTTAAAGCGTTGTGAAGAGCAAGCGCCTTGTTCTGAGCCTCTTGGGGGGTACTTCCCTCAATTTCGAGCGACATCAGCGTGGAATTATCTATAATTTTTATCTTAGACCGACCAAATTTCCCCACAGTCATGTGGAGCCGATTAGCTGCTGCCTCTAGAACTTCCATAGTTCCAGCTAGGTATTTGTAGTTTTCTCTGGGATCGGCAACCGCACTCATATAAGGGGAATCACTGCTAGAACTGGCTTGTCCAAGTCCCGGTATATTGACATTTGTAGTTGACTTAACTCCAGGGACAGAGAGCGCCCATTCGGCTTTGTATACGGCAGGACTTACTGTTAGGTAAAGTAAAGCAGCGCTCCAGGGAACTACATTAGTCACTAGCCCTAGGAGTAAATAAAGTGCACAGTTTTTTTGAGACTGGCTCACATTTGAAGGAAACTTAGAAGTTGCTGCAAGCTTAGTCATCATTACATTTTCACCATTTTCACTTTTTATCAGTTAGTTGATTGAGTTCCTGTCGTCTGCTCAACAAAAAAGAGTCAACTTGGAAACCAATTTGTTCTAACATCTGCTGACGCAAGGTTTTTTCTAGGTTTTCTAAATCAGTGAGTTCCTTAATGCTCGTCTCTTCATACAGAAGAGTAGTAAGTTCTTGCAGACAGGCTTGCAGACGCTGAGTTTTCTCAAAACTCATGGTCATTACTTGAGGCTTGAGTGTCTTCTGAGATTCGGTAAGTAAAGGTCTAGTTGCCAAAGTGGGAGGTTCTCTCTCATGCTGCTCGGTTGGAATATAGGTTCGATTTCCTAACACATTAGGCAAGGAGGAAAGTTGTTCGTACAGTTTCAAGTTTTCGGAAACAATGTTGTCCCAGTTATAGTTAGTCCGCACATATATTTGTGCTCTTTTAGCCATCTTAGCCATCTCTAGAGATTGTTGCAGTGCCTGTTCCAAAACTCGAACGCAAGAGTCTAAGTTTCCTGCTTCAAAAAGCAGACCTCGTTCCTCACCAATAAGTTGCTGATGGGGCGGAATGTTGCTAGCTAATACCGGAATTCCCTCTTGCATTGCTTCTAGCATTACCATCGGTAATCCCTCAACGTCAGATGGGAGAACAAATAACCCTGCACCCCGGACAATCTCCGCTAGGCGGTTGCCATAAAGCTCTCCTACGAATAGCACATCTTGATTCTCTGCGGCTAGATTGTAGAGTTTCGCCATGTATTGAGTTGTGTCACTATTACCACCGGCAATGACGAGTTTCCAGCCTTGGGACTTAAGCAATTGGAAGGCTTGGATTAGTAAATCGGGTCGTTTTTCGGGTACTAATCTGCCGAGGAAGAGAAGATAACGCCCCTGTTGTAAACCTAAAGATTTACTGTAAGTAAAGTTGAGGTCTGATTCTCCATAGGTACCCGGAGCGTTGGGAATATACACAGGTTCAATGTCATAGGTATCTTGGAAGTAGGATTTCAGCACTTTTGAGACTACGACTAACTTGTGAGCATAGCGCACCGCAGTAGTTTCCCCTCTACGGATTAACCAGCTAGAACAGTTACCCCACTTAGCGCGTTGCCAGTCCAATCCGTGACAGGTGACCACAACTTTTGAGGAGGAGGCAATTCTGGGGAACCAGCTAAACAGAGCCGGACCTAAGGCGTGGATGTGAATGATATCGTAGCGTTTTCCACTAGCAGCGAGCGCCGCCAAGGCACTGTTGGTAAAAGCGTCTATACCTCTTAAGGGTAAGGAAGGTATGGAGACTACTCGAACACCTCGGAAGTCATGTGAAGAAAACCAGGGAGAGTCACTGTAAGAAGAGCGAGCAAACAGATCCACAGAGTGACCCTGGGCAACCATTCTGGGATAAACTTCTTGACAGTAACGCTCAATACCGCCCTGCTTGACAGGTAATCCTTTGGCACCAATTACAGCAATTTTCATCAAGTCTGTTCTCCATTAATCGAGATAGCATGCATCTGCGATTTACACCCTGAAGAATGAGCCGACTTGCCTAAAGTCAGAGGCAGTCGCTATTGGAAGGTAAATGCTCTAGCTCAAACGGCTAGGCTTGTTGCTCAATAGCGAAAGAGCGCCTCTGCCAACGTTGCATCATTTGGCTGTAGGCATCAGCAATGACAGTACGGGCACTATAGGGCTGAGCAGCGCGTACACAAGCTTCGGCTGGATAATCCTCTGGATGCTGTAGTACCTGGCGTAAGGCATCTGCGATCGCTACTGGTGTTCTTTCTTTGCAAATAACTCCGCTCTTAGCAGAGACAAATTTGGGAGTTTCACCACATAGAGTGGTAACTACTGGCGTACCGCACGAAAGCGCCTCAAGAACAACCAGAGGACCGCTTTCATAGGCACTAGTCAGTACAAAGACGCTACAGACGCGATGCAAGTCCGCAAGTTTTTCCTGGGCAACTGACCCAAGTAGTGTCACTCGCTCAGACAGTCCATGACAGTGAATTTCAGAACGTACCTCATTTGCCAGTTCCCCTTCTCCAACGATGAGCAGATGAACGTTCGGATCGTCGAGAGTCGCCCAAGAACGTATCAGTAAAATGGGATCTTTCTGGGGATGCAAGCGACCCGCGAAAAGCACAAAGCGTGTCTGTTCCGGTAAACCTAGCTGTTGTACAAGAACTCTTCGTCCTTCCTCGCGTTTACCTAAATTCAAGGGGTAAAAAACCTCGTTGTCAACTGGAAATCTGTCGTAATCGACACGCTCAGCAATCGTTGGATAACGTTGCTGGTAAAATTTAGCTGGCTCATTTTGGAACGCAATAATTTGGGTAAATTGTTTGATGAGCAAGCTTTCGAGAGCAAAGTACCCTACCGGAAAACGCTGCCAGAGAATGGCATTCTTGGCAGTTGCAGAATTCATCTGTTTTTGAATGTCATTGTGAACAAACAGCGTTTTATCTCCCTGCCACTTGAGCGCGGCTAGGCTCGGTTCCAGTCTATGAAAGTGCATGAAGTCGGAGGCAAAGGAACGCCCTAGTAGGGCGGCTGTATACTTTATTGTGGTCGGAACCAAGCTCCTGACGTTATCGTCTTGCAATGTCAATAGAGGAAGAAATTGAACGGCTCTCCCCACTAATTCTGCTTCTTGCCACTTACCTAGAGGCTGGGTTGGATCTTTTCCTGTTCCTACAAGCCGTACCTCAAACTCACTAGGAGCGTACTTGATAAAAAGGCTGATGATTGTCTGAATTCCACCTATAGTACTGTGCCAAGGATTGAACTGGTAGAAAATAGTCAGAACAGGTTTACGCATAAACAATGATTCGGGGCAATTTTGTGTAACTACCTATATAAAGTTCCCAGATGCAGCTAATAAAGAAACAATTCAGAGTAAGGCGAAGCCTATCATTTGTGTAGATAGCTTTTAGGCTCTTCCCCACGTTTTTTGCTAAGAATGCTTCACGTTTACTTTCATCAATACCTACGAATATTCTCTGGTGGTATTGACACAACAGAACCAAGCTGTCGTTCATTTAAATTGCATAAATCAAACGGGCATAATGCTTAACCCTCAAGAAATATATTTTCTTGAAGTATGCAATTAGATGATGGTCAGCTTATTAAAACTAACTTCGTAAGTAGCGCTAAGACGTTCAGCTTTATGTAGACGTTTTACCCACACAGAATGAGGCTCATGCGATCGCTAGCAGAACCGTAGCACCCAGTTAGTAGATGACGAAATATCTCAGCTAAAGTTTCAAGGTGTTTTACGACTCAAGAGCGAAGAAAAGACCTTTGAGATTTTTTCCATCTTTGAAAGTGTCAGGCTAGGACATATGAATCAAATACGTGCTGCGTCAAAAACGATACCATGCACCCTCTACCTGCACCCCTACTAGCTTGCTTCAGTAAAAAAATCCTTTACTTTCTGCAAATGTAGTTTTTCTTCATTTAACTATAACGTCCTTAGTACTGAATGATGATAAAGATTTGATAAATACCTCTAATAAAGTCTGCTCCAGAATTTATGTAACCTAGTAGATGAACCCCCATCTCTGATAAATTTTCGCTCTAGTGACTGTTGGGTTGGCTCATGGCAGATGTCAGCACGTTACCAAGTACCTTGATTAATGTTTCATTCTGCTCAGGAGTGCCAATCGTGATGCGTAGCTTATCGTCTAACCGAGGTTGGTTGAAGTATCGGACTAAGATTCCACGTTGCTTAAGGGTTTCGTAGAGGTGTTGGGCATTGCCTGAAGGTGACTGCGCTAAGAGAAAGTTAGCTTGTGAGGGTAAGACATAAAAGCCCAATTTCTCAAGCTCTCTAGCCATCTGGCTTCTGGAAGCCTTAATCTTCTCAGAATTAGCATTTTTGTGACTTTGATCTGCGATCGCAGCTGCTCCAACAGCAGAAGCAACAGCATCCACGTTATAGCTATCTTTAACCTTAATCAATCCTTCCAGCAGCACTGGGTTTGCCACACCGAAACCTAACCTTAATCCAGCCATCGAGTAGCCCTTAGACAAGGTTCTCAAAATGATCACATTGTCGTGCTGTTTTACCAATTCCAGTGCATCTGACTCGGCGAAATCTACATAGGCTTCGTCCACAACCAACACGCCAGATAACTGTCTAGCTAGCTTATCCAGCAGTTCTACTGGCACAATAGTTCCAGATGGACTATTCGGAGAAGCGATAAACGTTACGGCTCCTTGAGCGGCAATTAATTGCTCAACTGGTAAGCTGTAGTCCTCGTGATAGGGGACTTCCACAAATTCTGCTCCTTGAATTTGTGACAAGGTGCGGTATAAGACGTAAGTGGGCATCGGATAAACCACTTGTCGCAGTGGCTCAGTGCAAGCACGAACAATCATCGTCAAAAGGTCATCACTACCATTACCGACAAGAATCCAATCAGCAGGTACTCCCAAGACTTGACTCGCAGCTTGGCAAAACGCTTTCGCCATGGGATCAGGGTAGCGCCGCAGAAGCTCTCCCGGCAATTCCTGTAGTACCTTCAATGCCTCAGGAGAAGGGGGATAGGGATTCTCATTCGTGTTTAACTTGATGACTTTTGCCTCTGGTGGTGGCTGCTCACCAGGCGCGTAACCGGACATATCATTAATATTTGGGCGAAAGTAAGTCATGAGATGACAAGCTAATGGTTGAGGTTTTTACTCAGATTTTGGTTTTACCTCAGAACTTACACCATTCTCGGTAAGTTACCAATCCCGCCCGGAACTTCCCTGGCGGATGATGCGAACGGTGCAAGCTCTCAGTTTACTGACAGGTTAGCGGACTTTACTTTACCCCATCTTGATTAGCGGGACTTAAACAAAAATAAAGATTAAAGCAAGTTATAGTGTTTACGAAGCAAGCACTTCACGCTGAGGTTTCTCCCAATGAAAGAGACAACTCCTGCCGCCATGCCCCCATGCTTTGACAGACGGTGTAAACGCTTTGATGATTTGTTGACGCATCAAGCGCAAAAACGGGAGTTTAGAAACTATATTGGGGGATTATTAGGGGAAAGCGAACGAAAAAACCTATCTCAAATGGCGGATAACGCGGTGGGAGTGACGTACCACCGATTGCACCCTTGGTGCGCCTGAATTCGGAGGAAACATCCGAGACGGCGCATCCGTTTTTTGACGGAAGCGCCCTGGAAGGCTCAAGAGGTAAATGAGCGCCGTTTAGAGGTGATGAAGAGGATATCGACCTGGCATTGTGCTGATTGATGCAGGCTATGGCAATAACATAACGTTTCTGAGCGAACTAGAAAAGAGGAGACTAAAATATCTAGGGGGATTAGCCAAAAACCACAACGTGATAATTGAAATACAGGCAAATAAGCGAGAAGAGATCCGATTAGATGATTTAGCTGAATTATTACATATGGAAGCTTTCACTCCGATTCAACTCAATCTAGATAAACCCAAAACCGTTTGGGTGGCTCCTGTTGAAGTTGAACTCTCACATCTAGAAGGAACGAGAACAATTGCTATCGTCATGAATGCTTGCTCCTTCCAACAAGCCAGTGATCTTGATTATTTTATTACGAATGTTGATGGCTCAACGGCGACAGCCGAATCGATAGTAACCACCTATTCTCAAAGAAACTGGATAGAAGGTTTCTATCGGGAAGCTCTCGTGCTGGTTGGGGCTATCCGAATATCAAAATAGAGACTCTCCGCAGTCTGCTAAGACATTTTATTCTTGTATTTTGTGCTTACACTTTCATTGTATGGCACCCCTTAACAGGAGGATTAAGACGAAGGTGGGCATCCAAACCTTTAAACACTTTTGTTGATGCATGTTTAGGTGTTTCGCACAGCCATGTCTTTCCGTTTTGTTGAGTGGTTGAACCACAATCGTGACATCTTCGCCGCGAACATCGCTTCTTTAGGCTTTGTTTGGTCTTGAAATTTGTTTAAGTCCCGATAACAAACAACAAACGACAAAAAGACCCATGGCTTTACACTTAATCTCTAAACAACACCCTGATGATTTTCGCCGTCGCTTCTTCCGGCTAGCGAGTGTCAATGTCCTCTCCAATCTCATGGTTCCCATCGCGGGTTTAGTGGATGTGGCGTTTCTGGGACACTTGGCAGAAATTCGTCACTTGGCTGGAGTTGCCTTAGCCACTGTTCTGTTCAACTACATCTACTGGACGTTTGGTTTCCTACGCATGGCTACCACTGGGACGACGGCGCAAGCGGTGGGACGTTCTGATGAAGATGCAGTGTTACTGGCTCTTTTGCGTAACGGTGTACTTGCGTTGGGCTTAGGGTTCATCATCCTAGTCTTGCAGTACCCGTTACGAGAACTTGGCTTTGCCTTGTTGAGTGCAACACCAGAAGTCAAGGCTTCGGGAATTGCTTACTACAACGCCTTGGTTTGGGGCGCACCTGCAACGTTGCTCAACTTTGTCTTGATTGGTTGGTTTTTGGGGCGTGAACAAGGTGGTAGGGTTTTGCTGTTGTCGGTAGTCGGGAATGGCACAAATATTGTGCTGGACTACCTGTTTATTGTCCGGTTGGGGTGGGAAAGTGCAGGCGCAGCTATTGGTACAGCGGCGAGTCAGTACTTGATGTTGATTGTTGGGGTAATTCTTATCTATCGGGAACACTGGTTTGGCAAGGCAAGGGCAGTGGTTGGACAAATTCTCGATCCATCTGCTCTGAAAGCTGGCTTTGCTCTCAATGGTGATATCTTAGTGCGTACTTTTGTCCTTGTTTCGACCTTTGCGTTGTTCACCAATCTCAGTTCGGGTTTCGGAACTGTTGTGCTAGCCACCAACACGTTACTTTTACAGGTAGTGACTTTAGCTGCTTACTTTATTGATGGACTAGCTTTTGCGACTGAAAGTTTTGCCGGAATCTTTCGCGGCAAAGGTGCGAGTGAGCAACTAGTTCCTTTAGTACGAATCTCTGGGGGAAGTAGTTTAATCATGGGACTCCTCTTCGCCCTTGTCTTTAACCTATTTCCAATTTCTCTATTTGGGCTTTTGACGAACCATAAAGAGGTAATTGAGCCGATTCGCAATTATGTCGGGTGGTTAGTTCCTATTCTCGGCTTCGGATCGATCGCATATATGTTAGATGGGTACTTCTTGGGCTTAATGGAAGGGCCTATCCTCCGAACTTCAACAGTCATAGCAGCTTTAGTCGGGTTTGCTCCAGTCGCACTGCTGGCTTGGTGGTTCCATAGTAGTCAGTTGTTGTGGTTGGCTCTATCGTTGTTCATGGTAGGAAGAGTCGTTACCCTTGCGGTGAAAGTACCGAGGACGTTCAATAATTAGGTTCAGGAATTAGATCAGGAGGCATCAATGCAGCGAGTTACTGAACCGGAAGTTATGGATACTCAGGAAGAAGCGATCGCCTATGACGCGATGGACTTCACTGAGGTTAATACTGCCTTTGCTAAACGGGCGATTGAACTCGGTTCACTATCAGGCTTAATGCTTGATGCTGGGACTGGGACTGCACGCATTCCTATCCTTATTTGTCAAGAGCGTCCACAATGGCAAATTATCGGCATCGATCTTGCTAAATCTATGCTGCAAGTAGGTAGAAAGAATGTTGAGCAAGCTGGCTTACAAGAACAAATTACCCTAGAATCCGTTGATGCCAAGCATTTGCCTTATGCCGATGCTCACTTTGATATGGTGATTTCCAATAGCTTGATTCATCACCTACCCGATCCATTACCCTTCTTAAAAGAACTGAAGCGTGTTTTGAAACCCAATAGGGGAATCCTCATTCGTGATTTACTTCGACCAATGAATGAGGACATTATGAATGGCTTAGTGGATAGTATCGGGACTGAGTACGATGAGCATCAAAAAATGCTGTTTCGCGATTCTCTCCACGCCGCTTTTACCTTAGATGAAGTGAACCAGCTTGTTTCAGATGCGGGTTTGGAGGGTGCTAAGCTTTATCAATCTTCAGATCGCCACTGGACACTAGAGCGACAGGCAATGGGTTAGGAGATGCGATCGCTCCATCAGGAAAAAAGGTTGAAATTAATTCATGCCATGAATTAATTCGTGAAAACCGAGCAATAAATTATGATTAGGGAAAACATCTAGTTTTTTCTTGATTCCTGAGATTATTCCTAGGTGTAAATATTTAAAACATTCATAACTTCTTACTTCGGGAAATAAGTCTTTGTATCCTACACAATATTTATCGATGAAGGATACTGTTGGCTGGGCATCTCTTGCCAAATGTTTCAGGATTTGTAACTCTACATCCATTACCCTGTCTACAATGCACGAGGTTTACAGTATTTATTTCTTTATTCTAATTCTCGGAGAGTGACATAAGAGGGATACACACAAATTTCTTTGCTTAAGTTCAAGGCTTTTCAGCCCCCTAAATCCCCCAATTCTGGGGAACTTTGAAAAAAAACCTGTTCTCCCCAATTTTGGGGAGCTAGGGGTGGCAAATGCAGCATTTTGAGGTTGATTGAGAGATATGTGTACGCCTTAGCCTACAAGGAGAGGCGAGGCAAATTGCTAAGCAGTGATTTTTATCACTGCTTTTCCAGTTTCTCCTCACTATGACTTAGGATTTCTGTCAGCTTGAAAGGCAAATTAAATCACATATTTATTCAGTTTTTCTCACAAAAATGTTTGCATAATTCTTTGGCTTTAGGGTGTTAAGTCTATAGAAATGAGTGCCTAAACACTTAAGCAAAAATTGAAGGAGTTAATGATGTTGCAAGCTTTAGAAATCCTTGAAAAGTCTTCAGATTTCAATCTTGTAGGGCTAAAAGAACAGCCCCTTGTGGCAACTGAGACAGCGGCTATCAAACCGCAGCAACATCAGAAATTAACATCACAGTGGCAGCTAGTAGAAGGAAAACTAGTGTGCCAGTGGCGAAAAGGGGAAGTCTAAGAAAGCCTCAATGTTGTAGTCAACCTAACGAATCACCTTCTTTTCTTATTAATTACTGAGTCGTAATAATCATGAAAACTCTCAATCAAACCAAAGCAGAAGCGTTCGCACAACGGATGTTGGATATTCTCAATAGTGGCGCACTTGCTTTGATGACTTCTATCGGACACCGCACCGGGTTATTTGATACCTTGGCTAAGCTGCCACCTTCTACGAGTCAGCAAATTGCTGAGGCAGCAGGATTAAACGAGCGATACGTGCAGGAGTGGTTAGGAGCAATGGTAACGGGTCGTTTCGTTGAATATGCTCCTGCTACAGGTACTTACTCCCTACCTGCCGAACATGCAGCTTTTCTGACACGAGACGCCAGTCCTAATAATCTTGCTGTCACCGCACAATTCATTCCACTGCTAGCAACGGTAGAAGATCAGATACTCGACTGCTTCCATAAGGGTGGAGGTGTTCCCTACTCTGCTTACAAGCGCTTCCATCAAGTTATGGCAGAAGATAGCGGGCAAACAGTTGTTGCTGCACTGGAGGAATCTGTTCTTCCCCTGATTCCCCATTTAATGGAAGCTTTGGAAAGGGGAATTGATGTGCTTGATGTGGGTTGTGGTAGTGGGCGTGCGCTCAATGCGATGGCGAAACGGTTCCCTAACAGTCGCTTCAAAGGTTATGACTGCTCTGAAGAAGCGATCGCAACGGCTCAATTAGAAGCGAACAATCGCGGACTCACCAACAGTCAGTTTCAGGTCAAAGATGCTGCCCAACTGAACGAAGTGGAGCAATATGACTTAATTTGCACCTTTGATGCCATTCATGACCAAGCCCAACCGGATGTAGTGCTGCGCGGTATTCACCAGGCATTGCGTTTAGATGGCACCTACTTAATGCAGGACATTCGGGCTTCTAGCCAGGTTCACGGTAATTTAGAGCATCCAGCCGCACCAATGCTCTACACGATTTCTTGCCTACATTGCATGACAGTATCACTCTCTACAGGCGGCATGGGGCTTGGTGCTGTGTGGGGTGAAGAGAAGGCTTTGGAAATGTTGACAGAAGCGGGATTCACTAGCGTAACGATCCAGCAACTCGACCATGATTTCCTAAATAACTACTACATCGTCAAGAAGAACTAGGAGACTAACCATGTGCCAAGTCTGTGCAATAGCATGGCGTTACCAAAGTCTTAACAAAAGTGATTCGCTGTTTCTTGATAGTAGCGCCATCCAGAGTGTTGTTGGATTAAGCGATCGCTTCACCCAATCTACAAAGTTACAAGCGACGAAATCTCGGCAAGTGGTACTCAATCACAAATTGCCCAGACCCCTTAGCACTCATGAATCGTGAGGATAACACTATGATCACTGTATTAGTTCAAAGGTGAGCAATTGTGAGGCGTTTTAGTGAACAAGTGGCATCTATATATACCCCATAGCTAAAGCTAAACGAAACCCTAGACTGGAATAGCTGATTCAGTCTTTGGGTTTCGTTTGACCAAAGCTGAACGCTGATTGCTGAATGCTCTACCTACATTAAACAGGTCGCCGTCCGCCAAAAACGGCAAAGCTAAAATTCTTATACCAGCAATCTACATCCTGAAAACCAGCTTTTTTTAGCCAACCTAGCTGAGTGTTGAGTGGAGCCATGCGATCATATTTCATACGCTCAAACGCCTGGTTTAGCTCCTCCTCTGAGACACCAAGAGTACAGACAGATTCAAGCCAGTGAGTTCGGTAGAGCTTTTCTATCTCAGTTGTAGAGCCTAAAACTTGGTCAGCATTGATAAACATACCACCAGGCTTTAAGGAAGAGTAAATTCGCTCTGTTAGGTGTTCCTTATCCGCATCTTCTAGGTGATGGATCGATAGGGCGGAGATAATCAGATCATAGGAGCCTTCAAAATCAGTTTTGACATAATCACCAACCAGTATCCTCGGTGACTTACCCATTCCAGTAAACCGAGCTTTTGCCTTCTCCAACATCTCAGGAGCTAAATCCATCAGTGTCCAAGAAGCGTTTGGGAAAACTGCACAGATCATGCCTGAATACAAACCTGTACCTGCACCCAGATCAAGAACCGACAGTGGTGCAGTCTTCTCGAAAGGCACAACACGGACAGCCGTATCGTAGAAATCGTCAAAACATGGAATTAGGAGGCGACGCAACTGATCATAATCGGCAGCAGCGATATCAAAGGCTTGTTGAATGTTCACGCTTTACTGACTAAGCTGATGTGCATTTAACTTATAGCAGTTAGCAGTCAGCTATTAGCCCTCAGGTTTTTTGTTTTTTTGACTATGGTGCTAGTTTCACAGCCTTTAACTGTACCTCATGCAAGTTATAGCAAAAGGCAGAAGGTTTATTATTAGTACGCGGTCGTTTCAGCCGTTAGAGCTGTCCTAACCTTTATAGCCACAGCTATAAATACAAGAGTAGGGTACTATTATGCCTTGCCCTCAATCACCAGTCCTCAGCCCCTAATCTCCTTCAACAGCTTTGCTAAACTGACTGCGATGCAGAACCATCTCACCATGTTCTGGAATCCAAACGATCCACTCAGTATCAGAGTGCTTACACAATAGCAGTGCTTCGTCATGACTATAAGGACTGGGATGTTCCTGAAGCTGTACCCAAGTCGAAGCTTGCAAATCTTCAGTCGTGCTGATTTCAGACTTTGTTAACCAATTTAGAGGATGCAGGTATGGTGGTAGGTTAACTACTGAGTTACGGGAATCGAGTTTCATAAGCTTATATTCCTTCAAGCTACCCACTGAGAAAAGCAGATGCTTCAGGGAAAGAAATGCGATCGCTTTACAAAGAAATTGCCTTTACTCACTGAAGAAATGTATATTTTGTCAACGAGTAGTCCCGATTTCAGTGGTGCAAGGTGATCGCTTCTTCCCACTTGGCTGAGCAACGCTGCAAACAGCGGGTAAAATCAATTATTTTCTGTAGCTAATGTTACAGAATTTTGATTTCTTTCTACAAGCAAATGTCTAATAACTTTACCTTCGCCTATCCAAGTCAAGGACACCTGACGCTTCCTTATTTTCAAAAGACTCTTTGTTCAAGAACATCTAACTCAGCTTGACTTAAAACTTTTGGCTTCATTTGACGTAAATCACTGTATACTGATTCAATGTCTTTAAGCTTGAAGTATTCCGTCAGAGTACCAATTTTATAATTAGATTTCTTATATCGATGTTTGAAATACAGCTCCACATTACCTCGATGCTTCCAAGTATCAATTACCTGGATTTCAAACTGCTTAAAGTAAGTAGCCAAATCCCTCTGAACTTCATTTATTCGTTCTTCAATCGGTCGCTTGGTTACACCAATTTTGTGTAATGTTTTCCTTCCAGTTTTGATTTCCAGAAAGTATAAACTCCTCTCTAGGATGCTCTTCAGTTGAGCGCGATAGATTCTCAAATCAGCAACTCTTTCTATTAAGTGCCGGGAATTTATCAGCCTTGCTCGTTCCGCTATTCCTTCTAGCTGCAATAGCTTATCTAGCAATAATGGCTCTTGCACTTCGTCGAAAAGCGCTAACGGTAGCCCTCCAACAGGGATTTTTCCCAAATCTGTAAATTCATAAAATCCTTGGCTATTCAAAGTTAAGAGCTTAGATAAAACTAACCTCAGAGAAGGTTTTATAAAAATACCTTCATTCCTAACTCCATAGTTTTGCCAAAAGACTTTTAATTCTTCCAACTCTTTACCCGACAACTGGATATTGAAATTGTCATAGAGGGGTAGAGATGGGATTTCCCGATTAGCAATACGATTGGCAACAGGACGACACGTCTCTTCCGTGTGTGCAAAGTGATGTTCTTTTACTTTCCCCTTCTTTGCTGTCAGCCCTTCGCCACAATACACACATGTCAACAATGTTTTGCCGCTTGGTACATCTTCAATAGAAACTAGGGCGTTGTCTTGACTAACGCCATACTTCAGCCACATCGATTTTCTCTTCTAATACTTTGGGTTGACGCCTCTTACAGCAGAGACTTTTTGAGGCACCCTCTTCCAGAATAGCTAACGGCTCAATGATTGGCTCTAACTAACAGCCTTCTCCCGCACCACATCCATCCACAAATAAAAAAGGCTTAAGTACAAATACTTAAGCCTTTTTCGCTTGGAGGCGAGTAACTGATATGGATTTGCTGACGAGCTAGTTAGCCATGCTTACGCTAGCAAAACAAACACAGGCTCGCTCTTGGTTTAGTTGAGAGCGCTTAGTAGCGGCGAGAGAAGTTGTTTCCCCGACCACCACCGGACGAACCTCTATCTTCACGAGGCTTCGCCTTGTTCACTTTCAAGTCACGACCCATCCATTCCGCACCGTCAAGTGCATCAATGGCGGCTGTTTCTTCAGCCTCTGTATCCATTTCCACAAAACCAAAGCCACGTAAGCGACCCGTTTCACGATCGGTAGGGAGCTGAACCCGCTTGACCGTACCATATTCTGCAAAAACACCGTTAAGGTCTTCTTGCGTGACTTCGTAGGATAAGTTGCCTACATAAATTGACATAAATTGTCTCCAAAATCAAAGAGGTGAAGAGATTTAGATTTCGGAGAGAAGCCTGTACTGACCAAAAGGAAAATGCCCATCAATACTAGAAACAAACGCTGCAACCGAATTTATTCTCACTTCCTATCTTAGCACGGTGGCTTGAAGGAATGGAGATATGGGGGCAATCTTGTTCAGAAATCATAGCCTGTATACTCAGCGCGTTGAGTTAATTCCCTATGCGGCTTTCTTCAACGGAAGCCAGTCAACTGATATAAGCAGCACCCAATCCTAGTCTCACTGAGTCATCCAGGTGTGTACCCCATCCTCTCTACCCAAGAACTGACTCAACAGTTAAACTAGCGATCGCGTAATTCCAGTGATCTGAGTGACTAATTCTGAAGCAGCACTCAGTAAGGAGGTTTCAATATCAACCTTGTAGTTGGGGCACTGAGCAATTGCACTCACAACCTTCTCCAAATCTGCATTTCCCTTCCTTGCTCCCAATCCATTAATTGAGCATTCAATTTGTTTGGCTCCAGAGGCTAGAGCAGCAAGTGAATTCTCTACGGCTAATCCTAGATCGTCATGACAGTGAACTGCGATCGCAACTTGGTCAATATTGGGAATGCGATTCATAATCATTGCAATCAACCCTGAAAACTCTTCAGGTGAGGATGTACCAAAACTGTCAGGAATTGCCACAGTCGTTGCACCATTTTTGATAGCTGCTTCAACCGCTTTACATAGAAAATCGGGTTCGCTCCTAAAAGCATCAAATGCTGACCATTCGACATCAGCACAGTAGTTTCTGGCAAGACTAACGCTATGTTTTATTATTTCTAGAATCTCTTTTTTACTCAATTCAGATTGATTCTTTAGATTAATCGGAGTAAAAACATTAATTCTCCCTTTAGCAGCAGGCTTGAGAGCTAGAGCAACACTGACAATTTCCTCTTGCTTAGAGCTAGACAGTCCGCAAATTGTAGCTTCTTTGATTTTTTTAGAAATCATTGAGATTTCATCAAAATCCTTCATAAAAGCTCCTGGATATCCTACTTCAATCACATCAACACGCATCTGGTTGAGAAGCTTAGCGATACTCATTTTTTGGTCACCATTCATTTTGACACCGGGCATCATTTCTCCATCCCGCATAGTGGTATCAAAAATAATGACTTTTGACTCTGAAAATTCGTTTTGCATAATACTGCGTCGTTATATCGACAATTCAGCAAGTGCTTCCATTGCAGCGTTCGCCTTTTCTGTAGGCACAAACAAATGATCGTGGTAATAGGCTGCAACTGGGTTGACACTAATGGCATACTCAGCAAGTTTTCCCGTGATTGCGGCTAGAAAACCTACCGCATTCAGATTGGAATGTACAGACAAAGTAATCATCCGAGAGATGTATTCGTACTGCAACCCCAGATTATCTGCTTGTTCTCGTTTCAGAATTAAAGTTAGCCCTTCATCTTCCTGAAACTGACCAATAGGTTGAACAGCCAATTCATTGAAGTGCCCAGGAGATAGGGTACAAAATACAAACTCTCCGTCCCGTAGCACAGGCTTCATAGATTTAAGAAGAACAGCAAGGTTAGTTTCACCCAGCATAAAATTTTCAATCTCTTGAATTGAAATACAATCGAGTTCCTAATCATACTGAGTTGTAGAAGCGGTAAAAATCAAGTAGGGGCACGGTATACCGTGCCCCTATATTGAATTACGACTTCACAAGTTGTCGTTTACCCAATCTATCGAGGGGTAATCACTAAGTTAGAGCCTAATCTGAGGTCTAGGTCTGTGTCAGGTTCAATCGAAATCAGGTCAACGCTGTTGCGTCCGAGGAAGGTAGTAATCAGGTTAAGTACAACACCTGCACCACCACCAATCAAGAGTTCCTCAGTAGCGATCGCCCGGTCACCTGTGACGGCTGCGATCGCCGCCGCCGCCGCAGTACCCAAAGCCGCATTCTTCACAAGATTGCCAACATTAATGCCCTTGCGAACAGTTTCAGTTGTGGTGATCACCTGAGATGTGGCGTTGATTGGCATCTGCTGGCTACCCATCACCAATGTTTGGGCGACAAACTGAGCACCACCTTGGGCAGGACGTAACTCACCAATAACCTCACTTCCGGCAGGAATCAGGACTCTACCATCAGCCGTAGTGATATTAGCATCCACAGTCAGGGTTAGTGGTACAGTTTCCTCGTTTGTGATGAGAATTTTTTCTCTTTCATACTGTACAGGAATAGAAGTCCCGGAAGGAATCGTCACAGGCCCAGTCACTACTGGTGTCTGGTTGACGACATAAGGGGAGTTGATCGCTACCGCTTCCCCTTCTTTGACCAATGCTTGGTAGAGGAAAGCGGCTACTTCTGCACGAGTCGCATTGCGGGTGGGATTCAAAGTCGAGAGGTTGGGATAGTTCACCACCAACTGGTTTTGCGTTGCTGCCGCAATTGGATCACGAGCAAAATTAGAAATCCTAGAAGCGTCGTTGTAGATATTCAGAACAGTGGATGTTGCAGTGCTAGAAGAGTAATCTAGTCCGTTTGCAAGCGCAACTAAGACTTGTTCACGGGGAATATTTTGCTCTGGTCTAAAGACGTTACCGGGGTAACCTGCCATGAATCCGGTGGTGTAGGCGGTTTGAATGGCGGAAGCTGCCCAGTAGTTTGAGCGGACATCAACAAAATTGGTGTTGCCACGAACAGATGGCTGATCGAAGGATTCATTCGCTTTACGCAGCATCGCCGCGAACTGGGCACGGGTTACTGGCGCATCGGGGCGGAATGTGCCATCAGGGAATCCAGCGATAATCTGCCGCTCTGACAGTTCTGAAATGAAATCCTCTGCCCAGTAGTTTGATGAGACATCACTAAAACCGCTTGCTTGTGCAAAAGCAGGGGCAGTTGACACGAGAGGGGCAAGGGTTCCAGTAGTGATTCCGAGCGCTAGGAAAGCGGCGGTTCCTGCTTGCCAGCGAGAGAAGTTAGACATTGAAGGCGTTCTCCAAAAACAATTGCGTTGTTAAGTAATCAGACCTGAGATGGCGTTAAATGTTCCTAGAACTTACTAGCTAAACTTTTTAGTGGCTCACACTGCAAAATGCTCAATTACAGCAGTTTTTACCTAAGTTGTTATGAACAACCTCAAGGTAAAAGACGCTAGTTCCACTTCATTAGTTGCTAAGTAAAAGAAAATAGTTTCCTGAATCAAGGGACTTCACCAAATCATCAAAATTCGAGGCTGGGGGATTGCTGTTGTCATCCCCAATCCAACCCCAATCAGCGGGGATTGGATAAAGGTCTTGGTCTCCGTAGAAGAATTTAAATTGTTAAGCTTGTTTATCTATCCATCGGTGGTAAAGTTTTTGAATCGCTTTGAGGACGTTGTTTTGCCCCGACTTTTGTGCAGTACTCGATGGATCGAGAAGCTGCAAGCGAGTCAAGAGTTTCGCTTCCTCTGTGGCAACATCGCCATCGCTGTAAATTAAAGCGCTGAGGGATTCAATCAGCCGCTCGTAATCTTCCGAACTTGGGCGATCGCCTAAATATTCTTTCACCCAGGTATAACACTCATCAGGGAGAACGGCTCTGAGTTCGTACAACAAGGGCTGAATCTCTGGATCGTCAGCAACGCCTGATTGGGTTGCCACTCGCTTGAGATACTCCCGCTCCTCTGGCTGAACTTTGCCGTCAATCCAAGCGGCACCAATCAGAATTTTGACTAATTGTTTAACACTAGAGTTTGCAACCATGATTTTTCTCTAACTAACTAAGTGCCCCTCTATCTATAACAGAACACTGAAACGGGTTACGGAAATCACAGGTTAAAGTTAGCAAACGTTGATTTCTCAACGCTTAAAATTTTTGATAAGATAGATACCCCGCAAGAGATACAACTGTTAAATATAGAGCTTCTCGTTTGAGTGAAATAAGAGACCTAACCCCCAACTCCTTCCCTTGCAGGGAAGGGGGGTAAGCCTATCTTAAGATCAGGAGAGAGGTTGGAGAGGTCAAAGTGTATTGCCTCCAATTGCAAACCGCTATAAAACTCTCTCTTCCCCACGTTCTAGTTTTAGGCGCACCATGAAGAAGCCATCCATTTGATAGCGGTGAGACCAAACTTTCATCCAGCCTTGGGGTGTTGCAAAATTAGTAAGGGGTGAATCAGCCAGTGGTGGCTCAATTTGCCAGGAGGAGTGACGCTCAAGAAAGCTTTGAATTACCCTTTCATTCTCCTGGGGATGCAGTGTGCAGGTAGCATAAACGAGGATGCCTCCAGGCTTCACCCAGGTTGCTGCTTGTTCTAAGAGTTCTCCTTGCAACACTGAAAGTTCATCGACTGTTGCTGGTGTCACACGCCAACGGATATCAGGACGGCGGTGGAGTGTACCATTACCTGAACAGGGAGCGTCCAGTAAGACAGCATCGGCCGAATTGATGAACTGAGGGAAGTTGCGACTGTCGCCTGTGCAGATTTGAATGGATTGTAGTTGTAGCCGTTGGGCATTTTCTTGCACCTTTTTCAGGCGAGAAGGTTTCGTGTCACATGCCCAAATCTTACCTTCATCTCCCATTAATTCGGCAATATGGGTTGTCTTTCCTCCCGGTGCTGCACAAGCATCAATAACAACATCACCTGCTTTTGGGTTCAGGAGATGGCTTACTAACTGAGCGCTACTATCTTGAATCGTCCACCAACCTTCATTAAATCCAGGTAGCTGTTGGATTGCCCCCGTACCACCAACCACTCGTAAGGCTTGGGGTAGGTGTGGCACACGACGGACATCAACGCCAGCCGATTGCATCGCGGCTTCCACTTCCTCAATTGATACCCGTAGCAGATTAACCCGAAGGTCAATTGTTGGGGATTGGTTCAACCATTCACAAAGCGATTCAGCTTCTTCGATTCCCAGTTGTTCTACCCACAGCTTGATAATCCAGTCAGGAAAACTGTGCAAGATGCCTAAACGTGCCACAGGTTCCTCTGGTAACTGTAGCGGGTCATGTGATTTTGGAGGGTTTGACTCGGCATCGGCTGAAGCTGTTGCGAGACGCTCATACTGTCGTAGTAAGCCATTCACAACACCAGCGAGTCCTTTGAACCCATTTTCTTTCGCCAGTTCAACCGTGGTATTAACGGCTGCTGAGGCGGGGATTCGTGATTGGTAGCGTAGCTGGTATAAGCCGATATGGAGGATTGTGCGGAGATCAGGGGGCTGCTGGTGGGCTTTCTTTTTGCCGAGTTGGTCAATTAAAGCGTCGAGCGATCGCATTCGTCTGACGCTCCCATAAACGAGTTCAGTCACTAGAGAGCGGTCAGCACTGTTTAATTTAGCGGTTCTCAGCACCCGATCAAGGGCGATGTCAGTATAAGCACCTCGTTTTTGGATATCTCGAAGGGCAAGAAATGCCAACTGGCGAGGATTTTGCATAGGAAGCGAGCCTTGTTGGATCAAGAACTTTAAGTTTAGAGTGGCCTATAGACTTAGAGTTGATTGATTCTATCGTCACATCAGATAGATCAAAGTATCAAAACCCTAAGCACCTAAACAAGAGAGACTGGAGTGGCTACAGAAGGATGTGGAACTGGGGATTTAGTGATATTCTTTTGCACAATGTGAACCGAGAACAGCAAGCAGTTATAGAAACCTTCGGAGAGAAAGTTCTACCAGCGCTAGGTCAAGACTAAAGTAGGAGCCGTTTATAATCATCCTTTCGATTGTTCATGTTCAATTCCACCAAGAGATTGCGGAATGCCTAAAAGATGGTAACAGTTGTGGTGGTTCTTAATGTATTGATCTCGCTGCTGTGCTTCTATGCGGCTTGGCAAGTGTGGAATTTGCGGCGGACACTAGTGGTTGTCACAGCTATTTTGATCAATGTTGAGCGCAGTGCTTATCTTGTGTTACACGGTGCCCCAAATGCAATTTCGCAGGGACAACTCGGTGTCAACGGATTGAGAGAGAGCTATCAACAACTGGATATTCAACTGCAAAAAGTTCAGCAAGTTCTAACCCTCATCGGTTTGCTACAACGTGCTTGGCGGTCGGTTAGGCGTAGTAATTTGCGATCGCCCTCAAAACGATTACGGCGTCCACGGCGCTACAAGCAGCGATAGTGAGAGTTGCAGCCATTTAACAGTGTGGCTTGTCTCAAACAAAACAGGATTACGCTAAGGTTGCTCTAGACATCTATCCAGTATATCTGGCTGTTCAGTAGCGAGAATGAGTGGATAATGACTAGCATATTCACAACAAAGCAGAGGACTCAGAGGTTAAGTTCAATTTCTAAAGAGCAAATCTGCATAAAATTGGTGTAGGGATAGGAACCAGAAAATGTCAAAGAAAAGTGCTGGATCATTTATTGGTGGCTTGCTCTTAGGTAGTGCCATCGGAACCGTGACTGGTTTACTGATTGCCCCGCGCACGGGTCGAGATACGCGGCAACTCTTGAAGAAATCCGCAGACGCTTTGCCGGAGTTAGCCGAAGATCTATCGAGTAGCGTACAGCTACAAGCCGATCGCCTTTCTGAATCGGCACTGCGTAATTGGGATGGCACACTTGCTCGACTGCGAGAAGCGATCGCCGCAGGTATTGAAGCTTCTCAACGAGAGAATCTAGAACTCAGACAGTCCAAGGCGGAAGTGGTCACTGAGACTCAGCCGTCGGTTCCTGACCATAAGCTGTAGGCGAACCGTTGGTGATTGACCCTCTATTTTGGCTAGGATTGTCTATTTTGTTGGTGGCTGTCAGCTTGACTGCTGTCTTAGTTGCCGCACTGCCCGCTTTGCAGGAGTTAGCACGGGCAGCCCGTAGTGCTGAAAAGTTATTTGATACCCTCCGGCGAGAATTGCCCCCTACCTTAGAGGCAATTCGTCTCACAGGCTTAGAAATCAGTGATTTGACTGATGATGTCAGTGAGGGGGTTAAAAGCGCTGGTCAAGTGGTTAAACAAGTTGATCAAAGTCTTAGTGGCGCAAAAAACCAGGCGAAGAAGGTACAGGTCAATACTCGTGGCGTTGTCGCAGGTGTCAAAGCGGCTTGGAAAACCTGGAACCGTCCCTCAACAGGGCGTAAGTCAGTTGACCGTCTCCCACCCAGCCAAAGAAAGGCTTTAGATCTACATGAGTCTGAAACCTCTGCCTCGATCACATCAGCCGACAATGTGTATCGAGAGCTTGATGCTGATCTCGATGATACCGACCAGAACACTTCTGAAACCTTCTATAAAGACATCAAGGATTCTCTTCCACAAAGGCAATACGAAGACGTGGAGCAGCCGGATGAAAGCTCAGACTATTAATCGTCAGCACGGATGCGCTCAACCATCACGAGAATTGATAGCACAATTATCAAGTCAAATCACTGCCAGAGAACGCTACAGGCTCCAACACCCCGCCCCTACTCTAATTCGCAATATCGCCCATCTGTCAAGGGTAAGTTAGGTTTTCAGGTTATCGGTGTATCCATGAAAGTTATAGCAATTCTCGGCGAGAGCGAGGTAAGCCTTAGGGGCTTTGGCATTCGTGCCTCTACATGGCTAGAGCAATAATTTATTCATCAGCTAAAAAATTTGGGAATCTGCACTACCTTAAACTTCTCCAACTTCGGGTGCAGTTTCTGCATCTACCTGTTCAAGGTTTACCTTATTATAGATATCTGCCAGAGAAACTTCAAAGGATACTGAAGCTAGCGCGATCGCATCATCTGATTCATCATATTCGCAAAACGACCATCGCTTCTTATCCGTCTTAGAAAAATGTTCGATATATATCCGAGTTTGGTCGAGTAACAAATATTCCTGAAATTTGGGAATCGTGCGGTATGCCTCAAACTTTTTGCTGCGATCGTATCCCTTGGTTGACGGTGACAAAACTTCGATAATCACGCTGGGATCGGTAATCGTATCTGTGCGGTTATTGTAATACTCCGGCTCTCCCGCCACGATCATCACATCGGGATAGGTATAGATGCGCCGCTGGGGTAACCACAACCGTACATCACTCATAAACACTCGATAGTCGAGTTTTTTGAAGGCAAAACTCAGTTCGGCATAGAAATTGCCAGCTATCTGATTGTGATTAGTAGAACCACCCGCCATAGGAACGATTTCACCATCAATGTATTCGCTTTTGTAGTCAGCCGCCTCCTCTAGTGCTAGATATTCCTCTGGAGAGTAGGATCGCTTGTCAGTAACTTGCATGGTTCGATGGGGAGCAGGGGCGCATTTGACCTCGATTTACGCCTACGCTAGCGCTTTTGGGTAAGCGTTGCCTGTTCTCGACGTTATTTATATTCTTTAACAGACAACTCTCGCGGCGGACGGAATGACCCTCCCCTTCCTACCGCTTTCTGTGAAAATTTACGCGATCGCCTTACAAGCCACAAGTGCCAAAGCAATCCGTCAGCTTTTCTTCGATGCCCCAGGAACACCACACTCTCTATCGGGTTAGTTAGTGTCTTCTGTTTCACTACTTTGGGCATCCACCAACGTCTCTTTGGATGAGTCTACATCTTTTGAACGAGCGACTCGCTTACCTAGAGCCGTCTTCAACTTTGCCTTTGGGGTTTCTCCTTCCAGGCGAATCTGAATTTTTGGGCCAGAACTGGCTAGACGAATGATCATTCCGTCTACAACCGGGATTTGGGTAATGCGCTTCCCATCTATATAAGTTCCATTGGCACCTAAGCTAACAATTTCCCATTCCGAACCTTTACGCCTTAGCTCGACATGATGACGGGAAACTACGGCGCTGTAGAGAATGACTTCGTTATCAGTTGACCGCCCAATCCGAATCAATGATTCAGTTTCAAAAGGCCAACTTTGAACAGGCACAGACTGGAGAGGATGCAGGAGGGTCAGAGTAATCACCGATGTTACATCTTTCAAAGACTTTCGTCTCACGGTCTGAGACTCTTGACACTTCCCCCACCAACTGGTAGGGGATTCTTTTTCTTGGTTAACTGACGCTGTTTCTAGACTAAGTTTAAGTGGATGCAATCTCAACGTGTGAGAGTTTACCCAACTCTAATTACACAGCTACATAAAACACCTTTTTCAACCTTGATAGGCTGACAGATGTGCCTCTTCTAGAGAACATGCTTTCAGCTCCACTGACTAGACTACAACCAAGACTGCTGATACTTCGGATTGGCTTGTTGGTTCAAGCTAAACCGACTAAGGCACTCTTGAATAACTGACTGAACAGCCTTAGCTGCTCCTTGTTCAGTGACTTGAATGCTTCGACAGTGGCTTGAGATCTGAGAACTAAAGCACTCATTACCTCCTTGCCCCTCGACAGCTTAGGACGAGAGAACAGGAGTAAGGGTGTAAGGTTCACAGTCTTCATGATTGAATTATCCAATATGTCAGGAGGTGCTGCCAGATAATCTTTGTTTTTAATACTTACTTGATAGTTACCACTTCTGCCTAGGAGACAATTACCCTAAACCTTAAGCATTGTTCCGATGCTCATTCGGTTGGTAAAAATTAGCAACTGAATAGAAACGCCAATAATAGCTTGATTTTTAAACCAAAGCTACCTTTTAAAAACCAAGTCGGCAATTAGGTCTGACCCCTCATCCGAAGGTGTTGGGTGAGCGTCAACAGGTGTGTCGTTCACCCAACTCGTCGCCAAAGCATCAAGAACCTTGGAACAAAAATGTCACTTGGTCACCTTTACCTAAGCTA
Source organism: Microcoleus sp. FACHB-SPT15 (assembly GCF_014849525.1). Classification (NCBI taxonomy): domain Bacteria; kingdom Bacillati; phylum Cyanobacteriota; class Cyanophyceae; order Oscillatoriales; family Microcoleaceae; genus Microcoleus; species Microcoleus sp. FACHB-SPT15. The sequence goes on from NZ_JACJNU010000068.1 coordinate 35,787, forward strand.
ATGCGATCGCCTGTTCGCAAACGGTGCCGATTGCCCCTCGGTAGGGGGGTGTGATTGACGTAAGTACCATTAGAACTGCCAACATCTTCAAGGAAGTAGGCATCTCCCTCAACCCGGATATCCGCATGAATACGGGAAACAATCTCTGAGTTTGGAAAACCCGAAACGTCAATATCAGGTGGAATCTGGTCATTGGTCTTACCGATATGAATCACTGAGAGATTCAAGGGCAACTCAATCCGTGTATTCGTTTGGAGGTGTAAGAGGTGAGCCGACTGTACTTGTAGCTGAGTTTTGCCTAGACCTGTCGAGGTAACAGGAGGTAGGTTACTTACAGGAGGTGGTATCGGTGGCATAGGGGCACTACTACTCGTTGCCGCAGGTGATGCCTCTGATTCGTTGCTAACAGGAAGAGGAGGGGGAGGGAGTGTACCTAAGTCAGGAGAACTTGGAGTTCCAACTTCTGGGTTGGCTGGTTGACTGACAACAGTAGCTGGAAGTGGGAAGCCAGGGTCAGGAGTTGGTGGATTTGTCGAAATCGGCTCCGGATCGGGAAATTGAGAGCTAACAGACATAGGTTCAGGTTCAACAAGCGGGTCAGGAGCTACTAAGTCTGGCACATTAGGAAGTGGGGTTGGGGGAGCTGTATTCCCTCCTCCCGTTGAACCACTGACATTTAAATTAAAGCCACACTGACCGCAGAAGCTCGCGTCTGTCTGAACAGTTGCACCACAGTTAGGACAACTCGTGGTTGCGGGTAAAGGGGTATAACAAGCTTCACATTGGTTAGCACCGTCCGGATTTTGGTGATTGCAGTTAGGGCAGACAATCATAGAACCTCCTTGCAGCCAGAATTCATCCTCCCTATAAAAGCACAACAGACAGTTAGATTTTTAGGCATTAGTCAACGCAAAGGTAGTTTAGTGTTTTAGGTCAAGACCCGCTGAGTCATCCAAGAGCCACAAAAGCTCACCTTGGGGCTGGATTAACCGGGATGGGTAAGTCTGGGCATCAGCATCAGGGGCAAATATCTGAGCCAGAGCAGGTCGTTTACTAGCACCAGCAACAAGAAAAATCACACAGTGGGCATGATTAATCAGGGGCGCAGTAAAGGTGATGCGGGGTTGACCATCTTTGTTGCCTACAGTGACAAGCCGATCTTGCACTTGTAGAGCGTCAGTATGAGGAAAAAGTGAAGCGGTATGGGCATCATCCCCGATTCCCAACAAAATTATATCTAAAGCAGGAAACTCCCCCACAGATGTACCAAAGAACTCCCGCAACTCGGCTTCATGCTTCTCGGCATCCGCCGATGGCGATTCCCCAGTTGTGGGCATGGGATGAATGTTGGTAGCGGGTATGTCAACTTTGTTTAACCAAGCACTCCGTGCCATTCCCTCATTGCTATCCGGGTGGTTAGCTGGCACATAGCGTTCATCGCCCCAAAATACATGAATCTTATCCCAAGGGAGGTTTTGGTTGGCGATCGCTTCGTACAAGGGCTTTGGTGTGCCACCCCCAGCAAGCGCGATCGTACACCGACCTCTTTCCTGAATCGCTGATTGTATCTTTGAGAGGACGACTTCAAGCGATCTCGCAATCAGTGCCTCTTTATCCGGTAGAACTTCAACAACTTTGTTCATAAAACCTTTTACCCCATTTCTAATGTCTATAACCTATACAAGGCTCTATATTGTCCAAGTTTATTAATCACTACAGAAGCTAGTTTGTCGCTTTTTGTAAGTAGTCACTGGTCACGAGTTCAGTTGCAACAGACAATGAACAACGGACAAAAAACCACGTCTACTAGACCCAGCCAATAACCGGACTTAAAATGACTAGCTCGACTGAAACTTAAACCCTAATTAAGCATCATACTTGCCGTATCTATCAACAAACGCCAAGTGATGAGCATCTTTTAGCGGCTTGTTGCTCCAAGTCGCGATCGCTCTAACTCATTACCGAGTGCGAGAGTGCTGATTAGCCTAATTGCTCTCCCCTCCTTCTCCAATCCCTAGATGCACCCAATCTCGCCCCAAGGCATGAGGTACATCATCATCTATTAAGCTAGCTGTACCAGTCTTGGCGACGAGTAAGGGAGTTCGCACAGTAAAGTTGGAGATGGATCATCACATTCCTCAGAGGCATAACCCATGAAAAGTAGTGCTATATATTCTCCGTACACAGCTCTGACTCTCAAGACGGTCGGGGTGGTTATGATCGTGTCTTCTCTCTTAGACTTCATCATTTTGGCGATTCCCTTTAACCCACTAAGGACAGATTGGCAAATCGGCTTTGTCACCCAACTGGTTGACCGGGGCATCATCCCGATGGTCGGTATTGCACTTTTAGTTGTGGGGCATTGGATTGCTAATGCTAGCGGAGCTTCACCAGCAGAGCCTAGGTCTGCGGTTCAAGACTTACGATTTTGGGCGTTTATACTTGCTAGCCTGCTTGGGTTAATTTTCCTGGTACTTGTGCCGTTGCACTTCAACAATATTCGGATGCAGAGCAATCAGGCGCTTGAGCAGATCAGCAAGAAAGCGAGTACGCTTGAAACTCAATTGGACAATCAAAGTAAGCAAGTTGATGCTCTTGTCAAAGACCCTCAGAAGCTTTCAGAGCTAGACAAAGCAATTGCGAGTGGTCAAGTTCAAGGAGAGCAACTCGCTCGGCTACAGGCACTCAAGCAGCAATTACAGTCGTTTAAGCAAGACCCACAAACTCTCAATCAACAAGTTGAGCAGGCGCAGACTAAAATCCGAAGTGAGAGGTTAGCCGCTGAAAAACAAACCAGAACTGGGGCGTTGAAGTTAGGTTTAAGAACAGGCTTGAATAGCTTGCTCTTAGCGATTGGTTACATTGTCATTGGCTGGACAGGATTCCGTAGCTTGGGGAACAGCCGCTAAGTACAGGGTCCCAGAAGTTTTTACGAAGTTCCTCGCACCTTGACTATTTGTTTTTCTCGATTTTCCTGGTGCCACCAGCACCACTCAGCGCTGTGATGAGTTCTCTTTGTGAGGAAGCATCTTAAACCGGACTCAATCGTTAATATGACCTACCTGAGATGTTCTCGATTTATATCCTGACCTACAACGAAGAACTCGATATTGCAGCTTGTATCGAGTCGGCGCAGCTTTCAGATGATGTTATTGTCGTAGATTCCATTAGTCGCGATCGCACTGTAGAAATTGCCGATCGCTACCCTGTACGAATCGTACAACACGCTTTTGAAAGTCACGGGCGACAGCGCACCTGGATGATCAAAGAAGTTCCGACAAAGTATGAGTGGGTGTACATTCTCGAAGCCGATGAACGGATGACCCCAGAATTGTTTGCTGAATGTCTGGAAGCCATACAGACATTGGAGTCCGTGGGCTATTATGTCGCTGAGCGCGTCATGTTTATGAATCGGTGGATTCGCTACTGCACTCAATATCCCCGTTACCAGCTACGCCTGTTTCACAAGGATAAAGTCTGGTTCAGTGATTATGGTCATACCGAACGAGAAGTTTGTGATGGACAAACTGGTTTTCTGAAGGAAACCTATCCTCACTACACCTGTAGTAAGGGCTTGACACGCTGGATTGAAAAGCACAACCGCTACTCTACTGATGAAGCCGTAGAAACACTGCACCAGCTACAAGCAGGAACAGTCAACTGGCAAAACTTATTTTGGGGTCGCTCAGAAGTCGAAAGACGCCGCGCTCTTAAAGATTTGTCACTGCGCTTACCTGGACGACCGCTCGTGCGCTTTATCTATATGTACCTCTTACTGGGCGGATTCCTTGATGGCAAAGCCGGATTTACCTGGTGTACTCTACAGGCGTTTTATGAATATCTCATCTTGCTCAAGGTTTGGGAGCTAAAGCAATCCACTAAATTACCCCCAACCGATGGATCGATGCCCGCTCGTGAATTGAGAGAAATTAGTACACCATCGTAAGCTTAGAAAAATAAAAGAAATATAACAAAAACTCAGTATCTGACTTGACCAAACGTATCTGTAGGGAAATCGGCAGTGGGCGTAAGGCTCTCTGTTAAACTGTAAATTGCTATACCAGTTGTCTTTATAAGATAATTCTGCTTACTCTCGGTGTCTGGTTGGCGGCACCGATGCCTGTTATATGGGTCATGTTTGAAGAAAAAGTACAAAAATTGAAGAGAGCCGAACATCTACAGGGATATCACCACTTGCAACATTTCTTTACAAGCCTTAAAAATAGGAATGGAGTCCTCTACCACGAACACAGCTTCACTGGAGCAAGTACGTGTGGCTTAGATGAGAACTCACCTCCAATCAACGGCGGGTTGTCCTCCTGTGCTTAGGGGTTGCTAGGGTAAGGTTTATAAGCTTGTTTTATGCTTTTCTCAGCCAGTGATTGAGATGGCAATAGCAAAATTTTAAGAGCCATTGTTAAGGAGAGTCGGTGCTCTGTGATCCAACGCTTAAAGCAGGACTTCAAAAATGACCTGATTGCAGGTCTTCTCGTAGTGATTCCTCTCGCTACGACAATCTGGCTGACGATTACGATCGCTAGTTGGGTGATCAATTTTCTAACCCGTATTCCCAAGCAAATCAATCCCTACGATAACCTCCACCCAATTTTGGTCAATCTCCTAAATTTGGTGGTAGGGCTAACAGTGCCACTAATATGTATTCTGCTCATCGGCTTGATGGCACGTAATATTGCAGGGCGGTGGTTGCTAGATTTTGGAGAGCGGGTTTTGCAGGCAATTCCCTTAGCGGGTTCCGTCTATAAGACTCTCAAGCAACTGTTGGAGACGATTTTAAAGGACTCTAATGGTAAGTTTCGTCGGGTGATCTTGGTAGAGTATCCGCGCCGAGGGATTTGGGCGATCGCATTTGTCACAGGCGTGATGAGTGCGGAGATTCAATCTCAGATGTCTCGCCCAATGTTAAGCATTTTTATTCCGACAACACCAAATCCAACGACTGGCTGGTATGCAATTGTTCCGGAAGACGAAGTTGTTAACCTATCAATGTCCATAGAAGATGCCTTTAAGGTAGTGATTTCGGGTGGAATTGTTAGCCCGACAGGTTCATCTCTCCCAATTCCCCTTCAGGCACCTTATAGTAAGAAACCACTAGAGCAACCTCTGCCTGAGATGAGACGTCAGGTTCTACCAACGGAAGAAAGCTGAGAGTCATTAGCTACTCTTCCAATGACGGATGGCAGAACATCCTTTAAATCCTTAAACTGTGCTATTTATCCTAGACGTACCATGCAACCCCGCAGAATTGCTCGTGAACTGACTCTTTTGAGCCTATCTCAGATGCCTAACGCCCCTGAACGGCTGGAGACGCAGCAGCTAACTAATTTAGTATTGGCAGCCGTTCGTACTCTTACAGGTGAAATTCAAGAAGCTTTAGAGACGGCAGCAGCAGAACTCAGACGGGGAAGCGATCGCTTGCTGACTAGCGAAACTCGTGCTGTTGATGTCAACAGTTCCAAAGCGATGGTAGCCGATGCGATCGAGCTAACCGAGAAAGCGATTAACCGTCTTGGCAGTGCTGTAGAAATGCCAGAAGTGATTCAACTGTCTAATCAGCAAGAAGTTCGTACCTACGCCTTAGAGCTTCTGAAAACTATCAACCGGAGACAACAAGAGATCGATGAAATTTTGACCCAAGCACTCCAAGATTGGCAACTTCATCGTCTACCTCGAATTGATCGAGACATCTTGCGGATTGCGGTGGTAGAGATTTCATTTCTGGGTGTACCCGATCGCGTTGCGATCAACGAAGCTGTAGAACTTGCCAAACGCTACAGCGATGACGAAGGGCACCGATTTATCAATGGTGTCCTGCGCCGTGTTACCGATCGCATTAAAGCGGAAGCCCGCCTACAATAGAGAATTTAGATATCTATATAAAGAAAAATAAATTGACGCGGGTAGTCAAGTAGGTGCAATGGTTTTTAATTGGTTCCGCCGACAGATTGGTAAAGAGGGTGAGAAGTCTTCAGAGGAAACTCCCCAGGTTGAACAGGAAAAACAGGCTTTAGAGCAACCAGACGTAAAACCTGCTGAGTCAACCGAAGGGCAGACTCCGGCCGTTGCTGAAGATTACCTGAGTTGGGCAAAAGCGGCATACAAAAACATCCAGAAGCAGCAACAGTCTGTAGAACCTGAGACAACGGCGACAGAACCACCTGCCAGCGAAACGGTAGAGGAGCAAGCCCCAGAAGCTGCAATAGAGACTTCTGTTCCCTCTACAGATGTGACAGATACCCCACATGTAGAAGAAACCACTAAGGAGAGCGCCCCAACAGAGACGGCACAACCAACTGAAGCGGCAACACCTGAAACTGCAGCAATCCTTTCAGAACCTGAACTAGATGCTGCCGTGGCAGAAGACACGGCTTCAATAGAACCTGTGGTTACTGAAGCTGAACTAGAGGCAACGGCTACAGTAGAAGCACCAGAAATCTCAGCAGATAGCGAATCCGCTGAATCTCAAGACAATTTAGTCGTACCCTCTGAAGAGAGTGTAGAAACCCCAACTGCTGAAGCTCCAGTTCTAGAGGAAGAGACAGCGACATCTGAAGCCGGAACGGACTCTGGTGATCAGTCAGTGGCACTGCCATCAGAAGAACCTGTCGTTCCCACAGGTATGGATTCAGAAGCCGAGCCAGTTGTAGAGGCACCTCTAGCGGCGGAGTCAGAGGCAGAATCCTCTTCTGCTTCTATCCCAATCTGGGCGCGTCAGTCTAATGCAGAACGACAAGCACGACTAGAACGCCTCAAGGCAACTGCAATTGAGATACCAGAACCTGAGCCTGTTAGGGCAGTTGTACAGCAAGCTGAACCCGCAGCAACGACGAGTGTTGAAGCCGGGGAAGTACCTGGACTTGCCTTTGATGAAGGGTTCCTCTGGTCAGCTGAGGTGTTGGCAGCACAAGGCCGTCGTCCTGAAGATGTCTCCCTTGAAGAGATTAGCTGGCTCAAGCGGCTGCGTCAGGGACTAGATAAAACCCGTCGTAGTTTAGTTAACCAACTCAAGGCGATTGTTGGTCAAGGCCCGTTGAATCAAGACGCCGTGATGGAGATCGAGGCGCTGCTGTTACAGGCAGACGTGGGTGTCGAGGCAACGGATTATATTATCAATACCCTGCAACAGAGATTGCGGGAGGAAGTGCTGCCACCGGAACAAGCGATCGCTTATCTTAAACAAATTCTCCGAGACTTGCTGGATCGACCTTGCCAAGAGTCTTACAGCCCTAATTTTGCGCCAGAAAAAGACACACTAAATATTTGGCTGATTACAGGCGTTAATGGCGCAGGAAAGACAACGACGATTGGAAAACTGGCTCACCTAGGGCAAAAATCGGGCTACCATTGCTTAATTGGGGCAGCCGATACCTTCCGGGCGGCGGCTGTGGAACAGGTGAAGGTTTGGGGACAGCGTAGTGGTACCGAGGTGATTGCGAATCCTGGTAAGAATACCGATCCTGCGGCTGTGGTATTTGATGCGATCGCGGCAGCTCAATCTCGTAACGTAGAGTTGCTCCTGGTAGATACAGCAGGACGTCTGCAAAATAAGAAAAACCTGATGGAAGAACTCGCGAAAATTCGGCGGATTGTGGACAAAAAAGCTCCCAACGCCAAGGTTGAATCCCTCCTAGTTTTGGATGCCACACTAGGACAAAATGGTCTACGTCAGGCACAAGTCTTCTCAGAAGCAGCAAAACTTAGTGGTGTCGTTTTAACCAAACTCGATGGTACGGCAAAAGGCGGTGTTGCTCTTGCTGTTGTGCAGGAATTGGGTTTGCCCATCCGGTTTATTGGGGCTGGGGAAGGCATCGAAGATTTGCGTCCCTTCTCTAGCTACGAGTTTGTTGAAGCCTTACTCAACGGTTGAGGTTATCCGGTGAAGAGACTCGCCTTCTCTCAATGCCTTTGCTCACCCTGGCAACGTTTATACACGGCTGAAAGCTGAACGCTGACCCCTACTTGCTTACTAACCGAGCAAGAGTTGCCTCCATTACTGCTGTTGTTTGTCCAGAGACAGTAAAGACCAACGCCTCGCGATAGACTCGTTGTGCTGCATGGTGTTTGTAGTTAGCAGCACCACTGGAAACTGTCACCGCCGCGTTTGCACATCGTACCGCCAGGTTGATTGCCCAAGCCCGAAGTTGCAGTCGTTCTTCCCAAGGCTGGGAGTCTGGAGACAAAGCCAGCATCATCGCTTCATCGCAGTGAGTAACTTCTGCGTGAAGAGACTCAAACGCTTGTTTGAGAAAGGGAAGCGGCTTCTTAGAGTAAGTTGTTTCTAAGATATCCAGTCCTGCTCTGGCACACCCCAAAGCAAAAAAACCATGATGAATAACGTTCCTCTTGTCGTTCTCATGAATTGCGCCTGCTGACTTGACAAAAACTACACGTTCTTGGGGTAAAAACCATCGAGTCAGAGTAGCCGTGACGGTATTTGTTGATGCCATTGCAGCGAGTTGCATTGGTTCAGAGTAGCTAATTGCCCCACCAGTATCTTGGAGCGTTTCAACAAATGGCATCAGCCCGTAGACTGCCCGACCATCCGGTAGTGCTGCGCCAACGATAAAATCTTGAAAGAAGCCAAAACCTGTTACCCAAGGCACCTCTCCCTCTAACTGATAGCCACCTTCTACGGGAATTGCTTTTACAAGTGGGTCACCTGTTCGACGCAGTTGGGAGAAGCCGACACCTACTAGCTTCTGTCCATAGCCCATATAGGGGAGGTACTGCCGCTTTAAAGATTCATTTTCACTGCTGGTAAGTAGTTCAGCAGCACTCTGATGTTGAGTTTGCAGGAATGCCAAAGCGCCTGAATATCGTGGCACCAACTGCTGAAAGCGGCGGTAAGTTGCTTCACTAACTTGTGTCCCTCCCCAAGATGTAGGAACCCGTAGCGCCAGTAAAATGCGATCGCCCATACCTCGCAGGGCATCTTTCAAAAGCGCTGAATCACTATCAATCTCTGATGCCAAGGGCACTACTGACTCTCGCAGAAAAGATTCAGCGAGGTCTAGTAGTGCTTGTTGGTCATCCTTATGAGACACGGAAGACAATCATCTGAAGCGTTGATTACATCGGTTGACCAGATGCCACATTAGTGAATGCATTAAGGTGCAAGCAGTGGTTTTGGTTCTTCTTGCCAGAAGACAATTGAATCATTGAGTGGTTGAATTTGAGTTCCGGGATAGTAGAAACTGAGGATTTTTGCTCCCGACCAACCAAGATTGGCTAAGTTGTAAGAACCGTATTGGCTCATGCCAACACCATGACCAAAGCCACCACCAACGAAGGTATAGCCTTTGAGGATTTTATTATCTCCGTAGATTGGCTCTAAGTAAAACAGAGTACTCCGAGGCGGGCCAAAGGCACTGCGAACTTCATTTTTGTTGATTTCAATAACGCCCTTGTCCGTTTGTACAGTGAGTTTAAGAATTCGCCCTGATGGAGAGCGTTCCACTACCTGCATCTGCACAATTGTGGTGAAGTTGGCAAGGGGGTGTTTGGATCTTTCAAGATAGCGTCTTAAATCCTTGGCTATCTGTTCTAGTGTGTTTCCCCTACTCCATCGGAAGGCATCTCTGCCAGTTTCATTAAAACCCTGCTTTAAGTTAATGAATTCCCGAAAATTTCGTTCATCAGCTAAGGGCTTTTGCGCTAGATTCCAGACTAAGTTAGGTGAGTCTATGACGGCTTTTAGATAGGGGCGTTCTGAGCCATTCCAGACATCACTGAAAGGAGCGGTGACACCCCCAGTGGTTGAAGAATAAAGGGCATCTACTAGCTCGTTGTTGTACGTTAGCACCAATCCTTTTGTGGCTGCGATCGCTTGGTCAGTAATCGGTGCTGTACCCGTTAATCCTCTATAAACCTGGCAGTGGACATCTGCACACAGTTCGTAACCATCAGCGACAAATCGGCGTAGGTTGCGTAAGGCATAGGTTCGCGCAAGAATAGTTTGAGCTTCCACGGCAGCATAGGGGGCACCCGCTCCAATTTCATGAGGCACTACACCCCGCAGATAGGTTTCGACAGGAACCTGATTCACCAGGGTGTAAGTCCCGTAGGCGTTGGGTTGAATTCGCAAACTACCACTGTAGAGACGTGGGTTTTGGTCATCCTTCCCAACACCAACCTGAATAAGATTCTTTTCTGAAGAAATCTCCAACTGCCGACGAGTGTAGCGGTAACCATTGGCAACAAAGGATACTCGTGGCACTCGTTGTAGAATTTCTGTTTCAATTTGAGCCGTTGTATCGCCTTTGGCTTGAAGTGCAGAAAGCAGCAACCGTCGCAGTAAGGGGGTTTGATAAACATTCCGTTTTGCCCAAACTTGCCAGCGTTCAGGTTGAGTAATCTCAACCTCAATACCGTACTGTCGCCACTGATTAGCATTGTCTTCTGCTGTTTCAAAGGTGGCGTGGTTGCTGAGTACGAGACGCTCTTCCACCACTGGTTCTGGAATCTTTTGCATCAAAGTTTCCAGATTGACGCTTTCCACTTGCAGCGTTTGCGGTTGCATATCGCCTGACAAAAAGCGTAAGGTAAGGCGATCGCCTGAAGTCGCTTTCAAGGTTAGCTGGTCAGTTGGTTCGTCTCCGAATCGCTGCACGACTCCTACTTTAAGCTCTACGTCCTTGGCTTTTGCAGGTGGTTGGAATATCCCTGTCAGTCCCCATAGGGATACTGTCATCAGGACAGTGCTTAAGCTTTGACTAACTCGTTTTTTCGTCAGGGTCTGCTGTCTCAAAATCTTCCTCAAGACACAAAGAAGTTACACTGATCAACTCTCCCAGGATAGAACATATATTCTGGAAGCTGACCTTTATAGCAAAAGGCAAAAGGCAGAAGGGAAAAGGTGCAACTTTTCCCTTTCACCTAATCTAACCTTTCCCCCAACCGTTCAAGCATTACTACTGCTGCCAAAGAGAACTTCTCCTTTGATCATTCGCTGTGCTGCCTCAAGCAGTACTTCTTCCAGATAAGGCTTGGTGAAGTAGCCGCTAGCTCCTAGCTGAGAAGCCATTTGCCGATGTCGGTCAGCACCGCGAGAGGTGAGCATGGCGATTGGTAGATGCTGGAGATTTTCGTCTTTCTGAAGCCGAGATAGCAACTCTAGACCGTCCATTCTTGGCATTTCAATGTCACAGAAGACAATATCGCACGGTAGACCGGAGCGGAGTTTATCCCAAGCTTCCTGACCATCACGGGCTTGTTCAACCCGATAACCCGCTTTGGTAAAGGTCATAGATAGAAGTTCACGCACTGTAATGGAGTCATCAACAATCAGAACCATTGGCTCTGCCTTGACAGGAGGCACATCTTCTGGCGGTTGAGCAGAGGATTCATCTCTCGACCAGAGAGTAGTAACTCCATCTTTGCGAATGCGACCCATCGAGAGGTCAATCAGTTCCAAAACATCAGCAATTGGCATAATCCGACCATCCCCTAAGACAGTCGCTCCAGCAATTCCTATTGGCTTAGGTGCAGGTCCTTCGAGTTGCTTAATTACGATCTCCTGTTCGCCCAACACCTGATCGACTTGGATAGCGATGAAGTTACTAGAACTACGCAACACGACTATGGAAATCATGTCGTCTTCTCGCTTGCCGCCGTATACAGTAGCCCGATTGATTTGGCGATTGTAGCTTAGCAGTTCAGAGAGGGGCTGGAACGCCAGCAATGTATCACGCCATTGGATACAGGTTTGACCTTCTGCATTCGTTTGGATGCGATCGCACGGCACATCCAACATATCTTCTACCCCGTCCATTGGGAAGGCGAGACGAGCGTGAGCGCTTAGACAGCAAAGCGCCTTACAGATACTCAACGTTAAAGGCAGACGAATCGTAAAGGTTGTTCCCTTACCTAATGCCGAATCAATGTGAATTGCGCCCCGAATCTCACTCAAACTTGTTCGCACGACATCCATGCCAACCCCTCGACCCGCGTACTCATCCTCTTTATCTTTGGTCGTAAAGCCGGGATGGAAGAGGAAGTCGTACAAATCTAAGTTAGTAAGGTTTTTGGCATTGGCTCGACTGATGAGTTTTTGCTCAACTGCCTTTCTTCTTACTAGTTCTGGATCAATACCTGCGCCATCATCGGAGACAGAAATCACGGTTTGGTTACCCTGCTGGGAAGCCCTCAGGGTAATTTGACCAGCCGTTGGCTTACCGGCGGCTTTGCGTACTTCGGGTGGTTCAATGCCATGAGTCAGGGCGTTGTTGACTAGGTGAACCATCGGGTCAGAGAGGTGTTCGAGAATCATTTTGTCGATTAATGTTTCTCGACCCTCAACGTGTAATTGAGCTTCCTTATTGAGTTTTAGGGAAATTTCACGGACAGCTCGGAATAAGCGGTCAGCCGTCTGGGCAAACGGCACCATCCGTCCGCGTGTCAGTCCTTCCTGCAACTGGGTAGTGACCTGCCGCAGCATCCGAGCCACCTGGTCTGTTTCATCGACCAGAAACTCGATGTCAGATGCCGACTCCCTTACCCGAACAATCAGCTCAATCATCTCTTGGGAGAGCAAATGGAACCCGGTGAAACGATCCATTTCCAGGGGATCGTACTCCATACCAGAAGAGTTGTTGTTGGGGGCGCGGTCTGAATGGAAAGAGGAACGTTGACCTGGGCGGCTAGACAGCAGCGAGGTTTCCAGGAGGCTACGTTCATACAAATCCTGCATCCTCGCCCCTACATCACTAAGGGCTAAGACTTGGTGCGATAAATTATCCAAAAACTGCCGTAAACGTTCTTGGTCTTGCTCCAAGCTGTTGCGGTTTACTACCAGTTCCCCCACTAAGTTGCTGAGACTGTCCAGGTGTTTTACAGGCACCCGCATTGTCTGCTCAAAGAGCCTAGCACCATTACGCGGTCGGATAACCGAGCGAGCCTGTCGCTGGTCAGCGATCGCTTTTTGTGGCCCACCCATCGTCTGATCTGCCTGCTCTAGCAGTTTCTCCAAGTCGCCAAATTCATCATCAAGGCTGTCTGTCTCAGGAGCCTTACTCGTTACAGGCGCTGACGATTGCTCAGCGGTATTGATGTCCTCCAAGAGGAGTTCAAGGTCATCAAATGCATCCAGATTGGATGATGCCAATGCTGGAGCCGGAAGCGCTTCCTCCGTTAGCAGTGCCTCTAAATCGTCAAACTCCGACTCTAGGGAACTTGTTACCTCGCTAGCGCTCTCGAAGCTATCGAACTCAGCTGTCAGAGACGGGTCTTCTTCTTGTTCATTTAAGAAAGCGAAATCATCGAGTTGGGCTTCTCCTTCACTCCCTTCTCCCAGGAGACTATCCAAATCCGCCCAGCCATCAGCACTAGTTTCAGTAGCTAGCACCTCTGGTAGTGCTGGGGTTTGTGCAGCTTCCGGTCGTTCATCGCTCTCTGCCGTTTCCCACTCCAATCCCAAAGCCGTGTTCAGGTCTTCCTCTGTCTCCACATCCCAAAGTTCTAATGAACCTTGATCTGTGTCCATCTCCTCCCAGTCTTCGGGAACGGTGAGATTATCTGCCTCAACACCCAAGAAGTCTTCTAGATTTTCAGTTGTCTCAACGGCGTCTGTTCCTTGCCAATCTAGGAAATCATCAATAGCTTCTTCTTCAACTGGCGCAAGCTCCCAGTCAGAAGCTGCTTCCGTCTCAAATAAGCCCTCCTCTAAAACATTAAGGGCATCTGCCTCTTCCGATTCCCCAGTTCCCAGTAGTGCTTCTAACTCCGAGACGGGCGAAGTTGCAAAGGATTCACTATCAACAGCTTCAGTTGTTTCAGCCGTTTCCCATTCAAACATCGCCGCTTGAGGCTCTACTATCTCCTCGGCTTCTACATCGAAGTTCAATTCTTGTGCCGAAGCTTCAGTTCCCAAATCTTCTTCAAAATTGAGCGCCTCCAAATCGGCTGAAGCAAAATCTAATGCCTCGCTATCTGCTGGTGCCTCATCAAAGCTAAATCCTTCTGCCGAGACTTCACTACCAAAGTCTCCTTCCAGATTGAAAGGTTCTAAATCAGCTGAGGCAAAATCTAATGCCTCGCTATCTGCTAGTACCTCATCAAAGCTAAATCCCTCGGATGAGGCTTCGCTACCAAAATCTTCGTCCAGATTGAAAGGTTCTAAATCAGCTGAGGCAAAATCTAAAGCATCGATATCTGCTGGTGCCTCCTCAAAGCTAAATCCCTCTGCCGAGGCTTCAGTAGCGAAATCTCCTTCCAGATTGAAAGGCTCTAAATCAGCTGAGGCAAAGTCTAATGCCTCGCTATCTGCTGGTACCTCATCAAAGCTAAATCCCTCGGCTGAGGCTTCGCTACCAAAATCTTCGTCCAGATTGAAAGGTTCTACATCAGCTGAAGCAAAGTCTAAAGCATCGATATCTGCTGGTACCTCATCAAAGCTAAATCCTTCTGCCGAGGCTTCAGTAGCGAAATCTCCTTCCAGATTGAAAGGTTCTACATCAGCTGAAGCAAAGTCTAAAGCATCGATATCTGCTGGTACCTCATCAAAGCTAAATCCTTCTGCCGAGGCTTCAGTAGCGAAATCTCCTTCCAGATTGAAAGGTTCTAAATCAGCTGAGGCAAAATCTAATGCCTCGCTATCTGCTGGTGCCTCCTCAAAGTTTAATTCTTCTGTAGAGGCTTCGCTACCAAAATCTTCTTCCAGATTCAGAGCCATATCAGCTGAGGCAAAATCTAATGCCTCGCTATCTCCTAGTGCCTCATCAAAGCTTAATTCTTGTGCCGATGCCTCAGTTCCCAAATCTTCTTCAAAATTGAGCGCCTCCAAATCGGCTGAAGCAAAATCTAATGCCTTGTTATCTCCTGGCATCTCCTCGAAGCTAAATCCTTCTGCCGAGACTTCACTACCAAAGTCTCCTTCCAGATTGAAAGGCTCTAAATCAGCTGAGGCAAAATCTAATGCCTCGCTATCTGCTGGTACCTCATCAAAGCTGAATCCTTCTGTAGAGGCTTCGCTACCAAAATCTTCTTCCAGATTCAGAGCCATATCAGCTGAGGCAAAATCTAATGCCTCGCTATCTCCTGACATCTCCTCGAAGCTAAATCCTTCTGCCGAGACTTCACTACCAAAGTCTCCTTCCAGATTGAAAGGCTCTAAATCAGCTGAGGCAAAATCTAAGGCTTCGCTATCTGCTGACATCTCCTCGAAGCTAAATCCTTCTGCCGAGACTTCACTGCCAAAGTCTCCTTCCAGATTGAAAGGCTCTAAATCAGCTGAGGCAAAATCTAATGCCTCGCTATCTGCTGGTGCCTCCTCAAAGTTTAATTCTTCTGTAGAGGCTTCGCTACCAAACTCTTCTTCCAGATTCAGAGCCATATCAGCTGAGGCAAAATCTAATGCCTCGCTATCTCCCGGTATCTCCTCGAAGCGAAATCCTTCTGCTGAAGTTGTACTACCGAAATCTTCTTCCAGATTAAGAGAATCTACATCAACTGAGGCAAAGTCCAAAGCATCGATATCTTCCAGTGCATCTTCTGGTGCCTCCTCGAAGCGAAATCCTTCTGCCGAGGCTTCAGTAGCGAAATCTTCTTCCAGATTGAAAAGCTCTAAATCAGCTGAGGCGAAATCTAATGCCTCGCTATCTCCCGGCATCTCCTCGAAGCGAAATCCTTCTGCTGAAGTTGTACTAACGAAATCTTCTTCCAGATTGAGAGAATCTACATCAACTGAGGCAAAGTCTAAAGGCTCGATATCTTCTGATGCTTCGTCACCTAGTAGCGAGTCTATGTCTGACTCTTGCCAGTTGAGGGAGATATCGCTGTCGGTGACTTGATTCGTTTCCGTGGTCTCTTGTTCAAAGAGTTCCTCATCATTGAATTCTGAGATATCAGCAAAATTGTCTATAAAGGACATTATGGAAGCTTCTTCAAGTTCGCTATCCCAGCTATCAGTTGTTGCTGATGCTTCAGTAGAAGAAAAGTCTTCAAACTCCAAGATGTTATTAGCTGCCGAAGTCTCAGTCGCTTCTGGATCGGTATCAAATAAGTCATCGAGACTATTAAAGCTAGGATTGGCATCTAGCTCCTCTAATGAAGAAAGGTTAAACTCTTCGAGTCCTAATGCTTCTGTCTCAGTTGTTTGAGACTCTAGCCAATCCTCTGAGGTCTCTAATGAGTCAAAAGCCTCATTCTCTGATGCCTCAGCAACTAAAGGAGCTTCAGTTCCAAACCAATTATCCAAATCTCCCTCACTTGTTTCATCTAGGTTGAGGGCGTTGGCTGGTGTCTCATCTAAGTCGAAATCGATGAAGTCGGCATTCATCCCAGCTGTACTCAGCTCATCCAGGGTAAATTCCGGCTCGTCTACATCCAACAGTGACTCTTCAAGTAAACTTTCCGCTTGCGGAGTTGACAATTCGTCTATTGTAGGAGTGTCCCAAAGACTTTCATCAAGTGACAAATCTGGCTGCTGTGCTGATGGATTAGCTGATATATCGCTCTGTGTGTCAAATCCACCTAAGTCGAAGTCTTCATCAGCCGACAAATTAAAGTTATTGGCAGATTCGTCAAAAGCCAATTCATCGAAATCGAAAGGCTCCTCGAAACTGCCTAAAGTTGTTTCTTCCGGAGTGGTTTCAAAGAGGCTGTCGCTTTGTTCGTCGTCAATTACCAGTTCTTCCCCAAAGCCTAAATCATTCTCAGAAAGATTGGCTGCTTCCCGTTCAGAGCTTTCCAGCCAGTCGCCTAGGTCAAGCTCTGACTCAGTAAATGACACTTCATCCAACTGGAGTTCGTCGTTACCAATGTCTTCTAGTTCCCAGGCTGAGTCTTCAAAAGTAAGAGCGTTATCCTCATCCCCGATAAACGCTTCACTCAAGAATTCCTCATCATCTACTGATAAGAGTCCTGCATCTTCCAGTCCAAGAGCATCTGCCTCATCGAACCCCTCTACCGCTGGCATGGCAAAGAAGTCATCATCCTGTGGCTGTCTTTCAGTCATTGCTTCAGCGTCAAAAACAAACTCTTCTGGGTTCTGTGAAACAGGCGCGTTTTCTTCAAAGAAACTGTCACCAAACAAACTGTTTAAGTCGTCTGATGAGGTGCTTGATGTTGCTAGCAGATCTGAGCTATCCGCCTCAAATAGTAGGTCTGAAAAGTCATCCGTTGCGCTTAATGAGCTTTCTGAGTAATCGTTGCTCAATGGTGCTAAATCTTCTTGTAAGGTTACCTCAACACTTGCATCGTCACCCAACCAATCTCTCAAATCTTCATGAGTGGATGCCTCAGTTGTTGAGAGTTCCAAGTCATTTAGGTCACCCATCAAGTCTGCAAAATCGTTGCCTTCCGAAGGAATCTCGTAAGGATTATCGTCCCAAGTGAAAGAGCTGTCTTGAGCGGGTCTGGGTTGCCTGTCATTAAAGCTGATGATTTCCTCTTCTTGCCAGGTTTGATCTAAATCAGGAGTTTGACCTTCAAAGATATCCGCTAGGCTATTAAGTTCTGCCATTCCGACTTCAGGATCGCTAGGTTCACCCGGACTAGAAGTGGTACTAGTCGTGCGGAATGAAAAATTTGCTCCGCTGCGAGATTGAGGACTAGAGCTTGAGGTAAACCAGGAGTCTTGTTGGATTTCAGGCAAGCTTTCGTATTGGTTGGCTGAAGTGTCCTCTGCTTCTATAAAGTTGTGTTGTTCTTGGATAGGACTATCTAGGTCATCAAATAGGCTAGTCGCTGACAAATCGCTATCCAATGTTGTCTCGACAGAAGCGGCTGGGACAAGTGCTTGCAGTTGTTCACTGGGGGCAATCTCAACCGAACGACCTGCCATGACTAATTCTTGAGCCTGTTTGATTTCTTTGATCACAAGACTCGCTAGTAGGCGGAAAGAATTATCTTCACAAGCGATCGCATTTTGTGATGACTCTAATAGCTCACTCCAACCCGGCAAATCTAGTTGCTCTCCAAGATGCGCTAAGAATCGGCAGTGTTCTTGCAATGCTTCACGGCACTCAGGCAAGTCTGCTTGCTTAAACAACTGCAACATTTCTCGAAGTTCGACCAAGACGTCTCGTCTGAAGCTTTCTGGTACCACCTCTATAGGGTCTTGACTGAACGAAGCATTTGCCACTAGCGGTGCGTGGTGTACGGCAGCGCTAGTATGAACTTCCACTGGCAATGAAGTCTCAGCCGTGGCAAAGGAAGTACTATCCTCAGCTTTCTTGACCAACTGCCCTAGGTAATTATTGAGTTCCTCAAAAACTGGCTCAGCCTCCGCCATGATCGTGTTAGCGGCTTCATCGGTTAGCCCAAATGGTCCTTGGAGTTGCTCGACAAGTGCCTGCAGGGTATCAAATACTTGTAAAAATAAGGATTCTAGTTGATGATCAGCCTTCACAGGTGATTCTTTGAGGACTTTGAAGCAGTCTTCCAATCGATGAGCGGTTTTCTGAATGCTGTTGAATCCCAACATTGCCGCTCCGCCTTTGACAGAATGGGCTGCACGAAAGACCTCGTTTACCATTTCGGTGTCTTCCATGGTGCTTTGCAGATTGAGCAAACCTTGCTCAATCGTATTGAGGTGGTCTTTTGCCTCCTCAATGAAGTAGCCCATGATTCGCTGTTGTTGTTCCGGCTGCATAGCAATGTCCCTCAAAGAATTTTGAGTAATATCTGGGCATCCGCCCCCCCCTGCCCGTCCTGAGTACTGGAACCTAAAGATTACTCCCAAGACTCATGACTCATCTCTTATCACTTTTTTTGTATCTATAGATAGCTCTCAATGTAGCCAATATCTCCAGAATCGACATAGATTTTTATACCGATGAGCTAATTTTTGAGAAGCAATCAAAACTCTTAGGACTCGCGAAAAAATAAGTTATCCGTGTTGAGCCGGGGAAAGGATATAGGGAGAAAGGAAAAGCTTGATGTGGAAGCATTGCCCCTTTAACCTTTTCCCTAGCCCAAAAGTTTGGTTATTTCTGTGCGACTTCTTAGATGTTTCCCCTATTAATTAAGGGTTCTAGCCTTAATTTAAGCTAGAACCCTTAATTTAGGTTTTCCTAGGTATGGAGCTAAGCGGATTCGAACCGCTGACCCCCTCAATGCCATTGAGGTGCTCTACCAACTGAGCTATAACCCCGTGCAGTGCGTTTTTTATGATGCCGTAATAACTAGGTTTCGTCAAGTCTAGGGAAGCGGTTGGCGTTGGTTTCAGTAGAACGAACTTGAGGATTGAGCCATCTGGGTCAGATAGCCAACATAACTACCCATCAGGAAGTAGACGACTAACATGGCAGCGGCTGACATGGCGACTAGAGTGCCAGCTAGCATCAGGGAAAACTGTTGGCTGTCGAAGGCTTCCTGCATCAGGTGCAGCGACCAAGCCACTAAAGCAACATCAAATATTAAAATAGCAATCAACATAAGTTAACGAAATTTAACACTTTGTCCATTCTAGCAGCCGCTCAGATGGCTGAACACAACGCACAGTGTTGTGATACACAACAATATTTAATAGTTTCGGAAAGAATTGCTTAGATGTATTACAGAAGTCTTACAGGGACTTGGTGTTCTGCGAGATAATTTTTGATTTCTGAAACAGTGAGTTCTCCGTAATGCAGTAGGGAAGCGAGAAGCGCGGCTTCGGCTTTCCCTGTGGTGAGTGCTTCATGAATATGAGCGCAGTTGCCTGCACCACCGGAAGCAATGACGGGAATTTCCACTTGTTCGGCAATGGTGCGAGTCAGTTCTAAGTCATAGCCTGCCTTGGTTCCATCAGCGTCCATGCTGGTGACTAGTAGTTCTCCCGCACCCCGTTGCTCAACTTCTTTTGCCCAAAGGATGGCATCTATCCCTGTGTTTTCTCGTCCACCTCGGACGTAGACATCCCAGCCAGGGTTGTTAGGGTCTTGGCGTTGTCGAGCATCAATAGCGACGACAATACACTGATTGCCAAAGCGATCGCTTGCCTGGTTAACAAAGTCTGGATTGCGTACCGCTGCTGAATTAATGCTGACTTTATCCGCTCCGGCTCTTAACAATAATTTAATGCTTTCTAAGGATTGAATACCGCCACCGACAGTCAAGGGGATAAATACTTGTTCTGCCGTGCGGTACACCACATCAAGTATAGTGTCCCGGTCTTCATGGGTAGCCGTGATATCTAGAAACACCAGTTCATCAGCACCCGCATCGTTATAAGCTTGTGCTAATTCCACTGGATCACCCGCATCTTGCAGATTAACGAAGTTGACACCTTTGACAACTCGTCCAGCTTTCACATCCAGGCAAGGTAAGATTCGTTTAGCTAGCATTGCTCTGTATCCTAAGTCGAATAACACTGACTTAAGGGAAAAATAGCGGCTTACTGGAAGAACCCGGACTTGGGGGGAAGACCCCCCAAACCCCCCTCTGGGGGACGAAGTGCCTCCCCCAGACCCCCTGCACAAGGGATTTTTGGTAGGTAATTCGGTGGGTAATGGCAAGTAAACTGTTCACTGATTGTTTTTAAGTCAGTGCCATTTATCCTAAGTCAATGATCGTTAGTCATTGTTAATTAGACAAGATTTTGGGGACTCGAAGACAAAACTCTTCCATTCCCCAGTCCCTACTCTCCACTCCCTATCATGGCGATAACTTCCTTCAGACAACAGTCACAAGAACCCGAACGGCAACCTCAGGCAGGTAAGAAAACCAAGAGTCGCCGTAAAAATTTTACTAAGGAACAGTCAGAAGAAGACCTTTTGCTAGCCACGGCAATGGCTGACGAAACGGGTAACCAGGAAGAAGGCATCCGACCGCAACGCTTGGCTGACTACATCGGGCAAAAGGAATTAAAAGGAGTCTTGGAAATTGCGATTGAAGCAGCAAAAGCCAGAAATGAGTCAATGGATCACCTGCTTTTGTACGGGCCGCCAGGATTGGGAAAAACAACAATGTCGCTGATTTTGGCGACGGAGATGGGAGTCAACTGCAAAATTACTGCCGCACCCGCTTTGGAACGTCCGCGAGATATTGCGGGAATCTTGACAAATCTGAAACCAGGGGATGTGTTGTTTATTGACGAAATCCATCGGCTATCGCGGATGACTGAAGAACTTCTGTATCCAGCGATGGAGGACTATCGGTTGGATATCACGATTGGTAAGGGTCAGACTGCTCGTATCCGTAGTATCCCACTACCGAGGTTTACATTGGTGGGGGCAACGACTCGTGTCGGTTCACTGACTTCGCCATTACGCGATCGCTTTGGCTTGATTCAACGACTGCGCTTCTATGAACCCGATGAACTGACTCTGATCGTCCAAAGGACAGCAGAACTTCTTAAAACACCTGTAACGCAGGATGGTGCTGAAGAAATTGCTCGTCGTTCCCGTGGAACGCCTCGAATTGCTAACCGATTGCTCAAGCGAGTACGAGACTACGCTCAGGTCAAAAAATATGCACCGATTAACAAAGAAGTAGCCGCAGAAGCACTCGAAGTATTTAATGTAGACCCCAGTGGTTTGGACTGGACAGACCGATTGGTATTAAGTGTAATGATTGAACAATTTAATGGTGGACCTGTGGGTTTGGAAGCCGTTGCTTCAGCCACTGGAGAAGATGCTCAAACCATTGAGGAAGTCTATGAACCATATCTGTTGCAGATTGGCTACTTGCACCGAACACCTCGTGGTCGTGTAGCTACAGCCGCTGCTCGGAAGCACTTAGGGTATGAGTAGAAACACTGTATTCTGAAGAATAAGAATTTATAGCGGTTTCCTGGAGAGATGAGGTACAGCTCAGGTATGTCAAACAAGAGACAGAGCAAGGAAAACCAAAAAGCTGATAGCTGATGGCTGATAGCTGACGGCTTTGCGCTATATAAGCTTAACTCTTGAAGCCTTCAACGAGTGGGTGCAAACTACAAGGATGAGCAGCTTATGACAGTAATCAAGAGCGACTTTTGCGCTTTAGAACAGTTAGAGCAATGGCTGAGCCTTAGCGAGGATGAGCAAGATGCTGTTGTGAGAGATTTAGAAGAGCAGCTTAGGGGAGAATATGTTCATCAATACACCTTGAGCTACACAAATCAACCCTCATTGCGTGTTCCTACCTTTAGACATTTGCCAACAGGGTTAGAGTTTAACTTTATTGTTGGTGGTCAGTTTAATATGGGCTTCTCTTCGCAAGAAGAAGCAGCCTTAAGGCGCTTAGTTAAGGGGAAAGAACTCTGCTTGGATTCTTTCGATTTTATGCGTCCTGTTCATTTAGTTCAGGTACCACCTTTTTTAATCTCCCGGTTTCCCTTGCTCAATAATTTTGCTCAAGAACATCTGGCACTATATTCTGATGATTTCATTTCTGACTTTGCTGAAAAGGAAACTGATATAGTTCCCGCTTCTTTAACAAGAGAGCGAATTGAGGTACTACTGGAGAAATTTGGTTTTCACTTACCCTCAGAAGTTCAGTGGGAATATGCCTATAGGGGTGGAACGACGACGTTATTTTACTGGGGTGATGAGATTCCAAGTGATGAGGTTTTGGAACAGAAGATTTTACTTTATGAGTTTAGTGATTCCGAAAAGTGTAAAGCGGCGGCTAATCCTTTTGGTTTAGTAGGAATGTCAGTTGGTGAGTGGTGTGAAGACTCTTATCGTCCCGACTACACCAAAGCTTCAGAAAATGAATTGCCAGGAGTTCAGGAACCACCGTATGTTGTAAGAGGTGGAGCAGCAATGGCATGGCCTTGGCAGGGCTGTGATGAGTGGATAATGTGTATGTCGGCGATTCGGGAAAAGTCAGAATTTGATTTGCCCTTGGCAGGTCGTTTTGTTAAGTCAATCAACTTGTATTAATAAAATAGTTGATGAATAATAATAGGTGATTTTTTTGATGCCTAAATTTATTTGTTATTTAATTTTCCAAACTCTAAGCTTCCTTAAGTGTCATTTATGATTCGCTGGATTCTGACTTTACTACTTTGTGTATTACTAGTTTTCTCCTCAGATGAGTCTGTATTGGCGCAGAGTCAGATGGCTGACTTGAATGAGTCTCAGATACAGCAACTGAATGAACTTAGGCAAGAAGCGTTTGCGGCGACAGAGAAGGGTAACTTTCCCACCGCTGAAGGCTACTGGACTCAGTTGATTGAGTTATTACCGGACAATCCTGTGGGTTGGAGTAATCGGGGAAATTCAAGGGTAAGTCAGAATAAGTTAGAAGACGCGATCGCAGATTTCAACAAATCTATTAAACTCGCTCCTGATGCCGCTGATCCCTACCTGAATCGTGGCACCGCACTTGAAGCACTGGGTCGTTGGGATGAGGCAATTGCTGATTACAAGCGAGTGCTGGAACTCAATCCTAATGATGCAATGGCGTATAACAACTTAGGGAATGCCAAAGCAGGGCAAGGACGATGGGAAGAAGCGATCGCAGATTACCAGAAAGCCGCTGAATTAGCCCCAAACTTTGCCTTTGCCCGTGCTAACTATGCCCTTGCTCTGTATCAAACGGGTCAGACAGAAGAAGCCATCCGCACCATGCGTAATATTATCCGAAAATACCCTCAATTTCCCGATGTCCGAGCCGCACTAACCGCCGCACTCTGGCAACAGGGACTACAAGGCGAAGCGGAAAGCAATTGGGCAGCCGTTGTTGGTTTGGATGGGCGATATAGAAATATAGATTGGGTGAAATCAGTTCGCCGTTGGCCTCCGGTGATGGTAGCGGCTTTGGAGAAGTTCCTTACCTTGAAATAGATGAGGTTGTTTTAAATAAGAATGGCACTGACTGAAGAAAAATAGTCGTTTGTAGAAAAACCCTGCTTGGGGGGCTTCCCCCCAAACCCCCCACTGGGGGACGAAGTGCCTCCCCCAGACCCCCTGTACAAACGGTGATCGGTGTGATGATTTTTCTTACGTCAGTGCCATTCGTTTTAAATAGAAGCGATCGCAATTGGCTGAATACTATCAGTTGCTTGTACCACACGACCAATGATTTGACTGTGAGGATAATCCTGTGCCTTCAGTGCCGCTAAACAGGAATCCGCTTGTTCAGAAGACACCGTTGCGAGAAGTCCACCAGATGTTTGTGGGTCAAATAGGATTGGGTACTTAGGAGAAACACTCACTTCAGATAAATTACTGATGTAAAACGATGCACGGAGGTTTTGCGGCTGAAGCGAACTGGTAATTCCTAGTTGCAACATCTCCAAAGCCCCTTCCAAAACCGGAATTGCCTCTAAATTCAACTCAACCGCAATACCTGACGCTTTCACCATTTCTAGCAGGTGTCCCAATAGCCCAAAACCTGTAACATCTGTACAGGCAGTGGCTCCATGTTTCATAAATGCGATCGCTGCTTCCTGATTCGACAGCAACATTGAGTGAACCGCCTCATCAATCCAGCGACCTTTTGCCTTCAAGCGCATATCAGCGGCAAATAAAGTACCAGTTCCCAATGCTTTGGTAAGAATCAGCACTTGACCAGGCTTCATCCCACCTTTTCGTAGTAGTTTGTCAGGTGCAGCAAGTCCATTGCAGGTAAGTCCAAAGGCTAATTCTGTCCCTTCTGTTGTGTGACCACCAATTAATGGTGCTTGCGCTTTGGACAGTACATTCATTGCCCCTGATAACATTTGATAGAGCGTTTCCTCAACCTTTTCTTCCATAGCATAAGGAACAGTCACTATAGCTAAGGCGCTTTGAGGTGTAGCTCCCATTGCAAAAATATCACTCAAACAGTGATTGGTGCTGATTTGCCCAAAGGTATAAGGGTCATTAATTAGGGAACGAAAGTAATCAATTGTCTGCACCATAACCTTGCCTGCTGGCACTTGCAGCACAGCCGCATCATCCGGTGTCCCCAATCCGATGAGAATATCGTCTCGTTTACCCCAATTTGGGGCTTCCAGTTGCAACCGTTGCAAAACCCGCTCTAGGGTAGTGCTACCAACTTTTGAGCCGCAACCAGCACAACGCATTGTGTTGGTTGTTGGTTGTTTGCCACTAATTACTGACGACTTATTAGTAAGTACTGACATTTCAGGCAAGTCACTGAAGCGGTGCATGAACTTGTGGTCGATATGGTCTTTCCATCGCCAGAGTAACGGAGATTGCCAGCCGAAGCGTCCCCAGGATGCGATCGCACTTCTATCACCAGTACCAATTAAGCCTAGGTACAACTTCTGCGGCTTATACGGTTTTAGTGGTTTTTCTAATAAGATTCGTTGCAAATTTTCAAATAGCGGCTTCCCCTGACGCACAGCAAATACTCCCGCTTTAGGACGGGGATGATTTACCATTGTCGCGATGTCACCTACTGCAAAGATGTCGGGATGAGAGAGCGATCGCAAGGTATCATCGACAAGAACAAAGCCTGCTGAGTCCGTTTTGAGTCCAGATTCCCCAATCCAATCCGGTGCAGAGGCTTGAGTTACCCAGAATGTGTAGTCGCACTCTACGACTAAACCCGATTCACACCGAATTTTTCCCGGTAGAACCTCAGATACAGGTTCCTGGAGATGTACCTGTATTCCTCGACTAATCAGAATATCTAGAAGTCGTTGGCGTACCCAGCGACTATGACCAAGCATCAGTTCAGTATGACGATGGAATAAATGGATTTGTAGAGGTATTGCTTTAGGGTTCTCTGACGGGAGTTGAGTATCTTGGAGGATTTGATGCAGACGGTGTTGCATCGTTAATGCGAGTTCCACACCTCCTGCACCACCACCAACAATACCAAGACAAATAGGTTTTTGAGAATTCTTTGTAACGTCCTCTATTAACTGATTCCACTGACTTAAAAATTGAGGAACTGGTTTGGCGGGAATGGCATATTCGGTAGCTCCTGGAACATTAATATGTGCTGGAGTGCTGCCAATGTTGATAGATAACAAATCAAAGGCAACAGGTGGGTGATTGGCACAAAGAACTTTTTTGTTTTCTAAGTCAAGACCAATAGCTTGGTCGATGTAGAGTTGAACTTGGGCAAACTGAGTGAGGCGCCGCAAGTCGATGTGGCATTCGTCAAAATCATAGAAACCAGCAACGTGACCGGGTAGCATCCCTGAATAGGGGGTATGAGAGGCTTCTGTAATCAGCGTTAAGCGAAGTCCTGGCAAGGGATTCATGGCAAACATTCTTAACGCGATCGCATGAGAATGACCGCCACCAACAAGCACTAAGTCTTTGACAAATGGATGGGTTGTCTGCTGCATTTTGTAAGCCTGTTTGTCTCATTCGTTGCTGAAATTATGGTAGCGACCTCAAGAGCAACCTGCTCTTCGGAAGATAGAGGCTTCAAAACTTTCAAGCTAGACTACCCTCTGTTATCAGTTTATGTAAGAGGCACCTTACGCTTAAGACACATAAGGAAAGAGGAAAATTACTTTCCCTTAACACTTAACACTTAACACCTGACACCTACCACCTATTTCCAAATGATTGACCTTTACACTTTCACGACACCAAACGGACGTAAGGCTTCCATCATGTTGGAGGAAGTTGAGCTGCCCTACAATGTGCATAAAATTGACATCACTAAAGGTGACCAATTTACGCCGGAATTTGTGGCAATTAATCCCAATAGCAAAATTCCTGCGATCGTTGACCAGGATGCGGGTATTACTGTTTTTGAGTCTGGGGCAATCCTGATTTATTTAGCCCGGAAAACTGGCAAACTTTTGCCGACTGAGGAGAAAGCTGAGTTTCAGGTTTTGTCTTGGCTGATGTTGCAGATGGGGAGTGTGGGCCCAATGTTAGGTCAGTTGAACCACTTTAAGAAGTTTGCACCGGACAAGATTCCTTATGCAATTGAGCGGTATGAGAAGGAAACTTTACGGATATATGGCGTCTTAGATAAACAACTGGCAGAGCGAGAATTCCTTTGTGGTGACTACTCGATTGCTGATATTGCAACTTATCCTTGGATTGCAATTCATGATATGCAGGGGCTAACTCTAGATAATCACCCCAATCTTAAGCGTTGGGTGGAGACATTAGAGCAGCGTCCGGCTGTAGAGCGTGGGATGGCGGTACCTGCTTAGGAGTTAATGGTATTGGTTTAAGTTTTTGGAAGAACCCGGAATTGGGGGGGAGACCCCCCAAACCCCCCTTCTGGGGGACGGAGTGCCTCCCCCAGACCCCCTGCACAAGGGTTTTTGGGTGGGTAGTGAGAGATAAATATAAGACTGTAGGGGCGCACGGCTGTGCGCCCACAGTATAAGTACTTGGATTCTGTAAAATGTCCCGACTTTGCCGTCGTCTGTATCGCTTCAGTTTCTTCTTATTAGTTGGGTTTGTTCTTTGCCTGACACTTAGTGTTTTGCCAGTTGGACAAACTCCTGTAATTGCTCAGTCAAATCCTGCCCAGCAGTTGGTAAGTAGTGGGATTGAGCAGTATGAGGAGGGTAAATTTAATGAGGCGATCGCACTTTTTTTACAAGCTCTTTCACAACCTCTACCTGATGCAGAACGGACAGTTGTTCACAATAATTTGGCACTCGCTTATCGGCAAGTTGGACAACTAGGGGAAGCGGCGCAACAGTGGGAGCAAGCGATTCAGTTTTATCAGCGTCAAGATGATGAAGCGTCTCGTCGTCAGTTGCCTAAGCTACTAACGGAGCAGGCACAGGCGTTTAATGATTTGGGACAGCACCGAAGGGCAATTAAGATTTTGCAGTCGGTGGTAGAACTTGCACAGCAATACCAAGACTCGCGAACCCAAGCGGCGGCGTTGGGAGCGTTGGGTAATGCTTATTGGGCGTTGGGTGACTATGAACAGGCACTCGCATCACACCAAGAGAGTTTACAAATCGCTCGTCAGTTTAACTATTCGGACTACATTACAACCTCTCTGAATTATCTAGGCAATCTCTACATCAGCCGCCAAGAGCGGTATCGCTATCAGGCTGATATCGCTGGGCGTGTGGAAGGGGATAAAACAGAAGAGGCTCGATTGATTCAATTAGCAGAACAAGATATCGCAGCGGCTCAGTCAGCGTTTGAGGAAAGCTTACGTGAGAGTCAAGCCTTAGGAAGTATCGCCCAAGTCAAGGCGTTATTGAATCTCAATAGTTTACTAGAGCAACTAGAATCAACTGATTGGGCGGGGATTGCCAAAAATCGTGAGCAGTCTTTGGGACTTGTTGAAACGTTACCCGACTCACGAGACAAAGCTTATATCTTGATTAATCTGGCTGAGAGTCTTCAACATCAAGCGTCAGTTGAGTGTGAAAATTGCCTAAATCTTGAACAAGAGTGCAGGAGTACAGGGGAACAGGAGAGAAATTTTGCTGCCTTACTTTTGGAAAGGGCACTCAACGTTGCTAGAAGCATTGGAGATCGACGGGCTGAATCGTTTGCTCTGGGTAGCTTAGGGCAGGTTAATCACTCATTAGGCAAATTGTCAATGGCGACGGAGTTGATTCGACAAGCGCAATTGGCGGCGGAGCAAGTTAATGCGGCGGATAGCCTTTATCGTTGGCAGTGGCAGGCTGGGCGTTTGTTGAAGACGGCGGGGAATACACAAGAGGCGATCGCATCTTATGAAGAATCGATCGCAACTCTCCAAAGTATTCGCACTAACCTGCTTGCCGCGAATACAGACTTACAATTTGACTTTCGCGATTCGGTTGAACCTGTCTATCGAGAGTTAATCCAACTGCGGCTGGAGAGTAAGGCATCAGACTCCAAAAATCTGGAAAAGGTGATTGATACTTTAGACTTGCTCACACTGGCGGAACTACAAAACTTCTTTGGTGACGAGTGCGTACAAGTTGCCCAGGCAGAGGCGAGTGGTGAGGTGGGTTTGCTAGAGGCGAATACAGCGATTATTTACTCGGTGATTCTTGATGACTACACTGAGATGATCTTGCGCTTGCCAAATGGACAGTTAACTAGCCATTCTGTCGCTTACTCGCAAGAGCAAATGCAGCAAGAAATTGACCAGTTGCGTCGATTACTTGAAAAACGCTCTACTAATGAATATTTAAAACCTGCTCAAAAAATCTATGAGGCTTTGATTCGTCCCTTGGAGGCAGAGTTAGCGGCAGCTAGTCCTAAAACACTTGTCTTTATTCAGGATGGGGTGTTGCGACAAGTACCGATGGCAGCGTTGCATGATGGACAGAAGTTTTTGATTGAGAAATATGCGATCGCGACAACTCCCAGTCTGACACTGACGACTCGCACAGCACTGAAGCAAGATTATTCAGATGCCCTAATTATGGGCTTAACCGTTGAGCGTCCACCTTTTAATGCCTTAATGAATGTCCGTGCTGAGGTTGATGGTGTTCAGGAAATTCTGGGCGGAACCAAGCTTCTCGATCGCGATTTCACTCTGGAAACGCTACAAGAGCAATTGCAAGAAAAAAGTTATCCTGTTGTTCACATCGCTACGCATGGCAAGTTTGGGGTAGATGCCGCAAATACCTTTTTACTAGCGTTTGACTCGCGGATTACGCTTGAGGACATTGATACAGTTTTGCGATCGCAAAGAGTCTCCGGAGGTTCGCGCCGAAGTCAACAACCTGTAGAACTTCTTACGCTAAGTGCGTGTGAAACCGCTGTTGGCGATGATCGAGCGGCTTTGGGAATTGCAGGGGTAGCAATTCGTGCGGGTGTTAAGAGTGCTGTTGCGAGTTTATGGAACATTAATGATGCTGCAACAGTGCCATTAATCGAAGAGTTTTACATCCAGCTAAAACAACCCAATGTTATGAAAGCCGAGGCATTGCAAAAGGCTCAGTTAAAAGCGATCGCTAATTTGGAATACTCTCACCCCGCTGTTTGGTCACCGTTTATCCTAATTGGCAACTGGCAATGATATTCAAGCCAATGGATAAAATCGAGTTAATAGAGAACAGTGAGTAAATTCTGTGCAGAATTCAGTTGTAGTAGAGCCGTAAGAGCCTTATAGACACAGCAACAACTTCAGGCTAGCTTTACCTACCAGTGTTGTGGAGTGAACATCTTATTGAAGTTTGTATAAAGTAAGATTTACCTTTTGTAACACTTTATACAGAGATTTCAATTTTCTGGTTCCTGCACTTTCGATAGATAGAAATTCCTACAACACAATCCAAACTAGGGGTAAGTGGTAGGGGATGTAAAGTTGGCACAGCAAACGAGGAGTTGGTGCGCTGAGCTAAAGCCGAGAAAAGAGCGAGTTAGCTGCTGTCCAGAAGTTGGTACAGTAGCGCTAGCGCCGCAAAGGTTTGCTTGGCTTGTAAACACGATAAGATTCAATCCAGTAAAAGCAAACGAGAAGTTTTTTGGCTTCATCGTTTTACTTTTTTTTGTTTTAATTTCCGAAGACAGTGCATTTGCTCAGTTGACACCTAATAGTACGTTGGGCAGCGAAAATTCTGTTGTTACTCCTGGGGTCAACATCAATAACCAACCTGCTGATCGCATCGAGGGTGGGGCATTGAGAGACACAAACCTGTTCCACAGTTTTCTAGAATTCAATCTTAATGACGGACAGCAAGTTTATTTTGCTAATCCTCCTGGAGTTGAAAACATTCTGACACGGGTAACAGGGGCTAACTCTTCAACGATTCTGGGAACTTTGGGTGTTGAGGGTACGGCTAATCTATTTTTAATTAATCCCAATGGCATTTTATTTGGACCCAATGCCCGTCTTGATGTGGGTGGTTCCTTTTTTGCCAGTACCGCTAGCAGTGTTGTTTTTGCGGATGGCACTCAGTTCAGTGCAACCAGTCCTCAAAATCCACCACTTCTCACTGTCAGTGTGCCTCTAGGACTGCAATTTGGAGCGACACCAGGTACTCTACAAGTACAAGGGTCAAGTTTAAGGGTTCAACAAGGAACAACCTTAGGGCTTGTAGGAGGAAATGTTTTACTCCAAGGTGGCAACGTTACAGCACCTAGAGGACGGATTGAGTTAGGGAGTGTTGCTGGCACCAGTTTAGTTGACTTGAATCCAACCCCTAATGGCTGGGAACTCGGTTATGCCACTGTGCCGAACTTTCAGGATATCGAGTTATCTCAGGGAGCAACGGTAGATGTCAGTGGGATTCGGGGGGGTGATATCCAAGTGCAGGCGCGAACCTTTCAGCTACGTGAGGAGTCACGCCTAACTGCATTGACGTTAGGTAGGCAAAGGGGAGGAACCGTTACCGTCAACGCCTCAGAATCAGTAGAACTGATAGGAACGGGAACTTATATCGAAGATATCGTCAAGTTCGCGACGGGAACGGTTGACCCAACAAACCTCCGCAACGGTTTGTTTACAGCCAGTTTTGATTCTGGTTCGGCTGGGGATTTGGTGATTAATACACCTTCTTTCGTTGCTCGTAATGGAGCCTTTGTTGCTACTTCTACGTTTGGAACAGGTGAGGGGGGGCATTTAACACTCAACGCTTCCGAGTCTGTTGATCTGAGTGCATCCTCCTTATTGACAGGGACGGGGGCTGGTGTTGGTGGAGATGCTGGAGATTTGACGATTAATACAGGACGGTTGTTGGCTCAAGATAACGCAACTGTAACAACGGCTAGTTTTGGGACGGGTCGAGCCGGAAACTTGACGGTTAATGCTTTGAAGTCAATTGAGTTGGTTGGCAGCGATCCGGTGCAGTTTTCACCAACCACTCGATTTTTCACTGGCTTGTTTAGTAATGCCTTGGCGGCTGGAGATGCTGGAAATGTGGAGGTGACAACGGGAGAATTATTAGTACGGGATGGGGCGGCGATCGCAGCGAGTACCGTCGGTTCTGGTCAGGGTGGAAATATTACTGTGATTGCTTCGGAGTCGGTGAAATTAACTGGCAGTTCTCCCAATGGTTCGGCTCTCAGTGCTTTAGCGGCTACGGCTGAAGCAGGTTCGACAGGTCAAGGCGGAAACCTCACGGTACAAACTGGAGAATTGATTCTGGAGAATGAGGGAAGACTCAGTGTCCGTAGTCGAGGCACTGGAGATGCAGGCAATCTGAAGGTGATTGCTGACTCGATTAGTCTGGATGAGCAAGCAAGTATTGCTGCTGCGACAACCATAGCAGGAGAAGGCGGCAATGTTAACTTAAAAACGCAGTCTTTACTACTGCGCCGCAACAGCATTGTCTCTGCTGAAGCGGGTGGTAGTGGCAATGGCGGCAACATCACGATTGATACCGATGTTCTAGCCGTCCTAGAAAACAGCCGCATCACTGCCAATGCTCTTCAGGGTGCTGGAGGTAGGATTCAAATCAATACCCAAGGATTATTTGTTGACCCAACTAGTAGAATCACCGCTAGTTCTACCTTAGGAATTAATGGTGTTGTCGATATTGATACCTCCGTTCGTGACGTAGAAGGTTCCCTAGAGCCTCTAGAAGAGGAATTTGTGAGTTCCGATCAAGTGCTGGCTGACAGTTGTTTGGCACGTCGTAGCTTTCAACCTGGAAGCTTTACTGTTACTGGTACGGGTGGGTTACCCTCAACTCCTTATGGGGCAATTAGCGATCGCTATACCGTAACTAATGTTGAGCCAATTTCAGGCAACAGCGCGACTCGTCGCGATCGCACCCAGCAAGCAGAATTTGAACAACAACGTCGAGTTCTTCCCCTCCAAGAGGCACAAGAAATCTTCGTCACAGATGACGGACGCATCATTCTCGGTACGTCCTCACAAGTCGCAACTCTAGTTAAGGCAGAAAATTTAGTCTGCTATTTTCCGGCTTCAGCTAGCCAAGTTAGGGAGTAAGAGAACGATCAGATTAAACCTATCTAGGTTTAGTATCTCGCTTGTTAGATGGAGATGAGGTTTATCAGGGTGATCTATATGAATGCAACTTACCAAGAAAGGCAGAGGGCAGAAGGAAAAGTTTTATCGTTGTCTCTTTACATTGGTAGCCGATCGTAATATGCGAACCAAGCGGCTGAGGCAGAAAATTTGGCAGCGACGACCAGTGTGGCTTGGAGCAACCAGTGTAGCCGCCGTTGTTGTTGCGCTGCGGTTAACTGGGTTGTTGCAATCTTGGGAGTGGGCAGCCCTGGATCAGTTTTTTCGTTGGCGTCCGGCTGAGCCTACCCAAAAGCGGATTTTAATTGTTGCCGTTAACGAGTCAGATATTCGTTATGTCAAGAAGTGGCCAGCAACTGATGCTTTGATTGCACAAATGATCGAGAAGCTCAAAGCCAAAAAGCCGAGAGCAATCGGTTTAGACCTCTATCGAGATTTGCCGACTCCGCCGGGTACCCAAGCTTTGGAGCAGGTTTTTAAGTCCACACCGAATCTAATTGGAATTGAAAAAAAAGTCGCAGATAGTAATAGTGAGGCTGTACCACCGCCGCAGGTTTTGAGCCAGCTAGGGCAGGTGGGAGCGAATGATGTTGTGCCAGATGCAGATGGTAAAATCCGACGTGGTTTACTATTTCTGACACCTGAATCTCAGCCAGCTTTACCAAGCTTGGGACTACAGTTAGCTTTGATTTACTTGGAGGCTCAAGGGATTACTCCAACCCCTGCCCAAAATGATTTTATGAAATTGGGTAAGACGGTATTTGTTCCTTTCGAGGCAAATGATGGTGGCTATGTTCGCGCTGATGCAGCTAGTTACCAGTTCTTGTTGAATTTTAAAGGAGCGAACCCATTTGAGAAGGTTTCCTTGAAGGATGTTTTGGAAGACCGAGTGCCTGAATCAAAGATACGCGATCGCATTGTCTTAATTGGTACAATTGCACCCAGCTTGAAAGATTTCTTCTACACTCCCTACACTCATGGTCTGCTGTCCTCGCCTGAGCAAACGGCTGGTGTTGAAATTCAAGCTCATATCACTTCAATAATCTTGAGTGCTGCTCTAGAAGGTCGTCCCTTGCTTCAAACTTGGTCAGAGCCACTAGAAGTTCTCTGGATTATTCTTTGGTCTGGTATCGGTGCTTCTTTGAGTTGGGCAGTTCGTTCTGAAGGCAATCAAAATTACTCAATTTTACGAACTGCTGTTGGTATTGTCATTGCGGCTGGAGTACTTAGCAGTAGTTCGTACCTCTTCTTTCTGGGCAACTGGTGGATACCCGTTGTCCCACCGCTCTTGGCTTTGGTTGGAGCGGCTACGGTAATCACAGGTTACATTGCCCAACTAGAGCGCCAAGACCGCGTTATGGTGATGAATCTGTTTGGGCGTCACGTCACTCCAACAATTGCCAGAACAATTTGGCGTGAGCGTCACCAGTTGATCAAAGAGGGGCGCCTCTTGGGGCGTAAGATGACCGCAACGGTACTTTTTGCAGACTTAAAAGACTTTAGTACGATTGCTGAGCAGACCGATCCAGAAACCCTAATGTCTTGGCTCAACCAATATATGGATGCGATGGCTGGACTTGTGTTAGCGCATGGGGGTGTTGTGGATAAATTTATCGGGGATGCGATTATGGCGGTTTTTGGGGTGCCGATTCAGCGAACCACACCGGAAGCAATTGCCGAAGATGCGATCGCTGCTGTGCGTTGCGCTCAAGATATGGCATCTACCCTTGGAACTCTCAATAAGCAATGGCGCATTCAAGGACTCCCCACTGCTGCCATGCGAGTAGGGATTGCAACTGGCACTGTTGTCACTGGCAGCCTTGGCAGTTCCAAAAGACTGGACTACACAACAATTGGAGACAGCGTTAATGTTGCAGCGCGGTTGGAAAGCTACAAGAAGTCCATTGATAGTGGTATTTGTCGCATTTTGATTAATAAAGAAACTCACCAATATATACAGGGGCAATTCACGACAAAGTTTATTGGTAGTGTTCGGTTAAAAGGCCGCCAGCAATTCACAGAAATTTATCAAGTTTTATTATAGTTTTCATTCCGAAGTTTAACGGCTAACGCAAAAAGACCGACAACTCGGAAAGCCGCCATCAACGGTTAGTTGCATGATCCGCCAGGGGTTTAAACCCCTGTCTCATAGCTCAAGTCCTCTTCAGAGGACTTAAAACCTTATATGTCAAGTGTTTTAGTCGGTTTGAACCGACTTGAGCTATTAGCCGGGAACTTGAGTTCCGGGTGGACTTTCCGACTCTTCGCCTTGATTGCAGGAAAAAGCGATCGCACCCAGCTATTAGCCAAAAAATTACTTCAGGGCAGGGTAGCTAAATGCGATCGCCCCATATCTATCACTACTACTTTCCCATGAAAAAACCATTTCCACACAGGTCAAAACGATCTGGGTTAAACGGCTATGCATTTCTCAGGAGGAAGACATCATGACATACTTCGTAGGGTGCGTCGCGATGCACCCTACTGACTTCGATAACCTTAAGATGAATGGCACTGACATAAGAGCCTTGAAATAAATTTCACCCCTCAAAGCGATGTCAAGCTAAAGCTTACTACATCAGCCTTTCAACCCGTTTCAACGGGTTTTAGCTTTTAGCCCGTTCGCGTTCGCGAAGCGTTCTCGAAGAGTAGCGTTCCCGTTCCCCGTAGGGGTTCCCGAAGGGTAGGGTACTTTAGTTCAGGGCTTAAGTCAGTGACATTGACCTTAAGATTGGAATCTCGAAAGATAAAATATAATCCTCCACTTAGAACAGCCGCAAAAAAGCACCAGACTGAAACGAATGTGACGTTGTAAAATAGCTCAGCTACCCCAAAAGAAACTATCCCCAATGCCCCATAGAGTTTGAGTCGCCTATCACTAGCTATCAAGAAAGGAACACTAGTCACTAGAAGATACAAGTATTTATTGAATTCATAAAATGCTATAAACCTTAAATTATAAAGTAAGTTCCCCGAAAAATGGTCTGAGGAAACTCCATGAGTAATGACAGAACCAAAGAGATAAATTCCAGTTGCAATACCAAACATAACTATTGCTAATATTACACGTCTTTTTGAGGGATTAAGCTCCAACAAATAAACAGATAGAGGACAAAGAACAGGCCATAGTCCTGTTGCAAAGAATAAAAAGCTGTAGGTTAATAGAGAATTAATTGTGTTTAAAGAGGTCTGGTCAATCGTTAACCATACTAGTCCTTCAAAAAATTGCTGAATAGCAAATAACAAAGGAAAACTCCCTAGTAGAAGCTCACGTCTTGAGCGAATTTGTGTAAGCGTCGCAATTCCTAAAGCAGATAGTGTGGCTCCTGCTGTAAAACTGGCGGTTGCGGAAAAGCACATAAAACTCTCCTGTTATTTACCCTTGATGTTCTCGCGTCCTCTGACTTAACCAAGCGGCTATATAATCTTTGACTTCTAAGGCTGAAGGAAGCTGCAATACCTCATAGGCGATCGCTTTTGCTTCACTCATCGTCAACCTTGAAATACCGACCTTAACCGCCGGAATCGCTGGGGGGTTCATACTCAACTCATCTACCCCAACCCTACCAAAATCGGTGTCGCTAAGGGGGATGAAGCCAATTCACCACAAACCCCTACCCAAATACCAGGTCAAGCTAGGGCTTACGCACAACCTCTAAGGAGTAGGGTGCGTCATGACGCACCCTACTATTACTTTTGGCAGAAGGTAAAACCCTCTGCCTTCTGCCTTTCTTGTTCAAGATGAAGTTTAAGTGCAGATTCGCTTATCCACCTGAAGAAGCAGTTTACACAATTGGTTTTCGGCTTTTCAGGTCAAAGCGATACCCATGTGGAAGAATATGAAGATTCACTCCACAAAGTGCCAAGTCTTCATCCTTCAAAATATTGCCCAAGTTGGTATGAGTGATTCCTGACACATCAACCACAGTAACAGCGCCTTCCCCAATCACTTCAAACTCGGTGCCATTTACTGCGATCGCAGTATTCTCGTCAATACCGAATCCCAAGGCAACTGGCTGCTGTGCAACGGCGGAGAGTAGGCGTCCTAAACGTCCCCGTTCAGCGAAATGCTGATCGATCACGACTCCTGGTAGGAATCCCATCCCAGGTGCCATGTCCACAATCTCAATCCGAGGATTTGTCTCCGAGTCTCCTTCAACAATCATCATGTCAGGCATCATTGCCGCGCCTGCACTGGTGCCTCCGATAACGAGTCCTTCAGACAACCGTTGATGAAGCGCCTTATGAATCTCGGTGTCCTTCAAGATGCTTGTGATGCGCGCTTGGTCTCCACCCGTAAAAAAGACACCAGTCGCTTTTGCGATCGCTTTCAATGCACTCTCATCACTTGCTGCTTCACGATCTTCTGTGTCAACAACTCGAACATCCTCTGCCCCTAGCCGCTCAAACACATTGATATAGTTATCTCCCACTTCTTTGGGTAGTCCTGTCGCCACTGTCATGATGACAATTCGCGCCTCGGTACCTCCTGCCCGTCGAGCAAACTCCCGAAGAATTATAGATTCCCCTTTTTTATCTTCCGCTCCACCGATAATCACCAACTGCCCACTGTTCTCAGTTAATGGCATTTTGTCTCCGTTTTTCGTTCAATTGATATTAATAAATATGACAAGCTCAGGGAGTTCAAGAAAAAACCATCCCAGTCAATCAAACTAGCTGCTCTTAATAAAGAGGCTAGCTGATTAAAGTCTAGGTTTGGGATGGTTCCTACCCGAAGTTCTTACAGAATAACGATTACAGTTTCCCGTTAGTTCTAGCCCAAGACGTGTTTTAATATTAAATCAAACTGTGATTAATAATACAAAATTTTTAACAAGTGTTCGCACTTAAAGGTAAAGTTCAACCTTTACCTTAGGAAGATATTCCCAAATATATAAAACACTATTATTACTTAGTGGATAGAGCCACTAGGTGTAGTAAATTCTCCTTACAAACTCCTGGGAGTTTCTAAACGGTAAAGAAAATAGCGTTTACTCTTTTAGTATCCTGCTGCCTTTCTTCACTAACGCTGAGAAACTTCCCAGGCTTCTTCAAATGTTTGCTTTCCTAAACAAACCTATGGCTTAAAAACGGAAAATAGCCGCTACTTGTGCCCCATCTGGTACTTGGTCTGGCTCGACTGCATAGACAGTTCCACCATTCAAAACCGTGTTAACCGCAGCAGCATCCAATAAATCCTCGTCACCAAGTTCCGCCTCCGAATGCAAATCAACAATGTTGCTGTCGGGATTAAAGATTCCCCACTGCTGAACGCCAACGGCAACAAACAATTGCTCAACTCGACTATAACAAGCAGCGGGAACAATCTCTTTAATGTCAGTAGAGGTTAGTCCCGTCCCTGTCAGTTCCTTATAGCGTTCGACAGCTTCTTGCTGCCCCTTTGAAAATAGAGGTTCTACAATCTCCCAGGCTTGTGCTTGTAATTCTTCTGATTTAACATGTTCAGCGTTACCCGTAATACCTTCTTCCACTAAATGTTGATAGGTATTTGCTTCTCGGTAAATAGGGAAAAGATACTCTACTCCTGCTAACACTAAAGGGGCACGTTTTCCTCGTAAGTATTTGTGCAATCCCTTATCAATAGAGTGAAAGAATTGCAGAATGCCGTCTTGCTGTTTATCCTGATCAGGGCTTCCCTGCCCATGAAAGCTCCCTGCCTGCTGAAAAGAATTGTTGGTTCCCCCTTTTGGGGTACTCATGCGTCGCTGACCATCCTTGGCAGTCTCGTCATATCCTAGAGCTTCATCAAGACTATGGGGTACATCTTTCAATTCAATTTCTTTGACATTATCGCGTGTACACCTAAGGAACCTGACCTCCTTTTGACTCAACGCTAAAACATAATATTGCTCATCACCGATCATTAAAAGAGGTAGTAATGGTTTGAGATGAAAACGGTCAGTAACAACAACTAATTCTTGGAAACTTAGTGGCAAACGATAATAGCGAAATACTCCTGAAGCCAGAAAAACTGCCAGTCCATCACTGTGTTCTTCCCCCCAAAAACTTTCATCAGAATCAACTAGTTCTTGGATTGGCTGTAGAAAGTCTGACGCTTCTTTATCGTTTAAACCACTTTCTACTATGCTACTTCTAGCCTCTTGCACCAGATCTTTGAGCCGAATAGAATTTCGTTGATGTTCTGCCGTAGCTCTCTCGATAGGCATATAAATTGATACAAACAATCCCTTGGGTTGTCCTACCAGTTCTTTAAGTTCCTCTACAGCCAATAAGCTCATTGAGTTTATCCTCTTCTAATCTTTAATTTTGTACTCAGAAGCAATGTCGTTGACAGCGAGGCTGGAAGGATGGGTGTAACTCCTTCAGCGCTGCTTTGAAGAGTACCAATCAACATTGCTCAGGCGTGAAAAGCCTATCCCTACAACTTACCTCTACAACTCAATAGACTCGTCTACCTGTGGAACGAGCCAGAATGAAAATAATTCTGTAATTAGGCATACAAAAAACTACCCTATTGTTTCGGCAAGCGAATTAATGCCTAAGTGTAGGTATCTTTTCTTACTAACAAATGAAAACTAACCTGATAGGCATCTCGATTATGCATATTTAACTAATCGGTTCTTGGGAAAAGGAAAAGGTTAAAGGGAAAACCTTTAACCTTTTTGTCATAAGCGTATATTGACAATTGAATGCGTAATCGCTTGCCTACAGTTACGCTTATTTATGTCCACCTACTGAACTATGAACTAAGCTCTTGCTTTTGAACCGTGTTGAGTGCAGCAGGAATTGGCATTCCGATTGCCTCTGTCAATTCTTTAGGTGGTTGCTGACGAGAAGGCAACGTTGCATCTTTTCCACTCACGGCAATAGGGGGAACCAGCTTCATGTTGTGGGTGGTGCTGTAGAAGCGATGTGTCTGCTGAATCTTGCCTCGCTCTTGCATAGATTCATTGGAGATCTTCTTTCGCAACTTAATAATTGCATCCATGATTGCTTCTGGGCGGGGAGGGCAGCCCGGAATGTAAACATCTACTGGCAGAATTTTATCCGCCCCTCGAATTGCTGTATAGGAATCGGCGCTGAACATCCCTCCGGTGATCATGCAAGCACCCATCGCAATGACGTACTTTGGCTCAGGCATCTGCTCGTAAAGGCGGAGTGTCGGTTGAGCCATTTTCATGTTCAGAGTCCCTGCCAAAATGATTAAGTCGGCTTGGCGCGGACTAGCACGGGGAATCAAGCCAAATCGGTCAAAGTCGAAACGTGAGCCAATCATGGCAGCAAATTCGATAAAGCAGCAAGCTGTACCGTACAACATCGGCCATAAACTTGAGAGTCGTGCCCAATTGTAAAGATCGTCTACTGTCGTCAAAATGACGTTTTCCGAAAGCTGTTGAGTGACTGAATAGGGACCAGCCGGGGACAATATTTGTTCCTTATCGAAGGATTCATTCTGCATAGGATTTTTTGTTCTCGTATACCTGAGTAGAAAAATTCTAGTTATTGCCCTAGTTGGGTTGGAGAAGTGACTGTTCTTCCTTGTAGAGAAGCAGCGATCGCATTACTAGATCTTGTTGATGGCACTCATTCCTCACAACATAGTTCTGCCAGTTTGTCCGCTCTTCTCTCCAAAGAAATGGACTGTCGTTAAGGATGCCTGTAACCCTGAATACAGGGATTACATCAACTTCCCGCTGTTGGATGCTTGGGTTGCCAACATCGCTAAGGCAACTCCTCCCAATGCTGTCGCTGCGATCGCACCCCACTTTAGCGGTGGATTCTTATCAAACCAGTCAGTAACGCTCGGTATCGTCAACTCGTCAAAATCTCCCTTAATTTTGTTGTAGCCCTCAATAGGCTCAAAGACGTTGTCTGGTGCATCTTCGGACTTCGGTTCATTAGTCCGCTGCCCTTCAAAAGCAATCAAGAGCAGTATCGCATCCACCAGTTCGGGTGAAATCCGCTGTAGCAGATCGAGTACCTTACTGACATCCCCAACTAGGAAGTCACGGGTGGGATGTTCGGCAACATAGAGGATTGCCTCAGCAACAAGGCTAGGTTGATAGTAGGGTGGTATTCCTGTTGGTTTAACACCTAGCTTGGTGCGTACCTTGTTGTAGAAGGGTGTGTTGATTACGGCTGGCTTGATGCTCGTAACACTAATCGGTAGCCCTTCGTGTTTTAGCTCAACCCGCAGTGCTTCCAAAAAGCCTTCAACACCATGCTTGGCAGCAGAGTAGGGGCTTTGCAAGGGGAGTCCTCGCCTACCTTCCATTGAGGAAATGTGAATCAGCGCCCCACGTCCCTCCCGTTTAAGATGAGGCAACGCTGCCATTGCCCCATAGGCTTGCCCATTCAGGTTGACATCAACGACACGCTTGAACTCTTCCGGTGTAGTTTGGTCGAAGCGGGCAAGGACACCAGTCGCAGCAGCATGAACCCATGTATCGAGCCGCCCGTATTCCTCAACGACTTTATCTGCGATCGCTTTTACTTGTTCAAAATCTGTAACATCAGCAGTCACAGCCACAGCCTGCCCACCTTGGCTCTGGATTTCCTTCACCAAAGAGTCTAATCCCGACTGGCTACGAGCCGCGACAACTAGTTTCGCTCCCCGTGCGGCGAACTGGAGAGCTGTTTCTCGTCCAATCCCGCTGGAAGCCCCAACTATAGTGACAACCTGTTGGTTTATTGGCTTCAGTTGCATTGTGTTCACTAAATCCTTTTGAGAAAAACGACAGTGACGAGGTTTCAGCAAAGTAGTAATTAGCCCTGAACCTATGCCTGCATAGGCTTTCAAGGGCAATTGCAATTGCTTAACAAATCGTTACTCTTATATCCTCAAAAGTAATTGCTCCTGGTTTTCCCAACGTCTATCAATAGAATGGGCTTGATCCCACGAGACACGGGCAGGGTTTTTGTAATATCATCCATTAGAGAGATGACATATTTCTGGCACTGCTAAGACCAGGCAATTTCTTGAACTATGCAAAACGAAACCCTGACCGCCCAATTAGACAAGCGAGTAATCTCTTTATGGATTGATTCTTTAGATCTTATCCATAGAGAGGCACTGACACCTTGCGAAATCGTACTTGACAACTACAAAGTGAAAAACAGCTTGGGGATGTTGTTGCAATATCGCACAT
The DNA here is from genome assembly GCF_014849525.1 of Microcoleus sp. FACHB-SPT15. Classification (NCBI taxonomy): domain Bacteria; kingdom Bacillati; phylum Cyanobacteriota; class Cyanophyceae; order Oscillatoriales; family Microcoleaceae; genus Microcoleus; species Microcoleus sp. FACHB-SPT15. Next base: position 77,615 of record NZ_JACJNU010000068.1, read on the forward strand.
TGCGAATTGAATGCTTCAGTGAAGCCTTGCGGAATGCCTTGATGATTGGGTATCGACACTATGCTGTTAAAGCCCATGCTTTAGGGTTCGATCTCTGCTTTAGCGTTAATGGTGAATGGTCAGTAGCGTATAATGGCGCGGCGATCGCTCAAAGACCGCCACATACTGAAGGGTATTGATTGAGCCATTGGATTATTGGTCAAAGGAAAGGGGTAAAAGGTAGGAAAGCCTTTACCGTTGACCATTCTCCTGTTCCCTACAATCAGTTGTTTAATCTCTGATTGTCAGATAAATTGCCCAAATTGCCATAGCTCTCAGGTAGTGACTGGCGCGGAAGGTACCTGTAGCGGTGATTGCCTCCGGGGTGCGAAATTGCAATCCATTCTCATAAACAGTGCGTACTACTGCCTCCGTTAGTCGCAAGGCTTCCTCTTTCATTTCTAGTTGCATGAGGAAAGCTGCCAGCCCAAAGTTGATGCCCGTCCAGACTTCCAGGGGATGGGTAGAATTGGGATTTTCTGGTGAACCATCGGGTCTAACCCCGTTGGCTGCGCCGATCTGAGCATCCTGGAATTTTAAAAAACAGGACTCATAAACGGTCTTAAGAGCTGACTGGGCGCATTCGATTGGCACAATATCAGGTAATCCCAGTAAACGGGCATAGAACTGACCACAGAGTTGGTCAGCCATAACGATATCTGAACCACTTTCACTATCTAGCCGATAGTATTGACCATTCCATAGCTTTTCTTGATAAAGGGGTCGAGCTTGTTTTAGCCAGTTGCGATACAAGTCGATTGTTTCTTGGATAGATTCTGGTAATGGTGCTTCTATGAGTTGGGATACAGGCGGGTAGTTATTGATGAGGATTTCACCAATTGCGATCGCAGCTTCTAGTGCTGCCAACCATAACCCGCCGCAATAGGCACTTATCCCTTTAAGCTGCCAGTCGTCAAACGTCTGATCCGGTGCGCCAGAGTTTTCGGGAATCCCATCTCCGTCTTGATCAAAAGCCTTGAGATAGGAAAGCGTTTTTACAATCGCTGACCAGCATTCCCACAAAAACTCGACATCATTTGCACCTGTGAGAACAAAATCCCGATAGACCTGCAACACAAAGTCACAAGATAAATCCTTCCACTGATTGCAATCCTGATAGCTGGTGTAATTCGTCTTTTCCCAAGGATGCTCATTCGGCGCACCAAGGTCATGAGGTGTGGCATTAGCGGATTTGCGGATGGCTGTAGCCTGGTTGTAGCCAATAATCCGGGGTGTCTCATCATTGGTTGGGATAGCACGGGCAAACGCTTCCAAAACAGCTTTATCCAGTCGCGGCCAGAGCATCAAGAGAGCAAAAGATCCATACAGTCGGACATCCAGGCTCTCGTACCAGCGATAATCGATGCATTCCAAGACAGCAAACTGACCCACAGGGTCACGGTCATCCGCTGCACTCCAAAGGGTACCACCACCAGCGAGTAGGTAGAGTTCATTAAAGAGCGCCATCTTGAACCAATTTGGCAAGTCCCCTCGGTTTAAGATCGGCTCTTGCCAAGCCTGAATCTTCTCTTTCCACAGTTCATTGTGCTTGAAGGCAGTACGGGCAACTGACCAAGCATTATTGCCAGTACGACCAAAAAAATCGGTGTAGCGTCGGTAATAGTTGATTCCTGGGGCGAACTCAGTTACTGGGAAATCCCAAGCGAGGATAAAGGGAATTTTTCGCGTTCTACCCGGACGGATTGTAAAGCGAATTGCGATCGCAGCTGCAATTTGTTCTCCTGGTGCGGCTGGGGTTTCATCTTGAAAGTCTGCCAAGCTACCATCAGAGGCAAAGGTATTCCAAACCTCAGCACCATCACCCATAGGATTCCAGCGACTGTGATAGAACACCTCTAGGCTGGGATTAGTAACAGTTGCGAAACAAAGTTGTCCTTCCCCTTCCTGAATCTCGTCGTGTAAGCGGACGCGATCAAGCAGACAGCCAACTCGGTAGTGATCGACAATCCACTCATTAAAACTACCCGTACTATCTCCCAGACGCGGCTGGTATTCGTAAACCGGGCTACCATCATCTCGTACCTGCACCTGCGGACTCTTGATCGCATTGGTAAACCAGCCCACCATATTCTGCCAGGTGAGCATGATACTGAGCGTGATTGGCGCGTCAGTGGGGTTATGTGCCGTCCACTCAAAAATTGCTACTGGATAGCTGCTTTCCTGATAGCATCCCGCCCAAATTGGAGAAAACTGTTCACAAGTCAGTTCTGTTTGAAAGACATTGTTGTAGACAAACCAACTCCGAGGATAAAGGGCATGGTAAGTTCCTGTATTTGTCCGTTGTTTGTCTAAATCACCACTGTCATGAGACGTAGGGTACCATTGCCACGAGTTAAGGGTGCCATCTTCTGGTGGTTCTGTACAGAGAGCATAAGCTTGTGCATCTGAAGACTCTTGCTGTTCAAAGACACTAAACTGACAAGCTGGGAGACTTTTAAATGTATGCTCTCCCCCATCAAGATGCCACAAGTTGAAATCCCCTCGTGGAGAACGACCAATGCAACCTGCCCCAAAACCCCCTAGCGGCATTCCATGCCAGGGACCATCATCAAGATTGCTAGCATAGCGGACGGTGTAGGGCTTCTCCCAGACTAGTCCAAGGGGACGATTCCAACTACACTCAGGGATTTTTGGGCGGAATGGTGGATTGATCATGCCCTGATTTTACGGCGTTAAGCTGGGTTGAATTACTTATCTCACCAAATTACTCCCTGCCTTCGTGAAGTCGGGTGTTGGATTTTTTGCCTCGTAAACATTCACCTTGCTATTAAGTTCCCGGATGCGGCGGGAAAGCAGACGAATAATATTGATAGCAATCCCTGGTGTCTCATCGATCGCATCATACAGTTGCAGTTGGGTTAGCATCAGACATTCGCAGTTTTCGAGAGTCGTTACTGATGCCGAACGAGGTTCAGAATCAAACAACGACATCTCTCCAACGACATCTCCTTGCTTCAGCTTCGCCAAATCGCGATCGCCAATGTGAACCCGTACCAAACCCGAAACCACAATATAAAGCGATCGCCCTTCCTGCCCTTCCGTAAAAAGCGTGTGTTCCGCAGGGAAGGATAATTCATCCATCACGGAAGCTAGACGCACCAAAAAGTCGTCCCGTAATTCTTGGAAAATCGGGACAGCCCTGACAAATAATAGACGCTCAACGCTACTTAACATCGGTTAGCGGTTAGCTCTTAGCGATTCACGCTTGAGTTATCGTAGAAACCTCAAGTTTACCGTACTGTCTTCAAACCAGATAAAACCACCCACGATCTACATAGGCAATTTATTAATTTCCTTACAGCTACACAGTTGTTTTTCTCCTAAAAAAGGCTTTGATGCCTAAACCAGAATCGTTTCTGGCGTTAACTAATTTGAGCAACCACTGTCCGATGACGAGGGGTGTTGCAAACTATTGTTGGTGGCTGGAAGCCTGCCTCTACGAGTTCTTTTTCCAGATCTAAAGCAAAATATTCATCCAGATAAGGCTCAGTGCTTTTGAGCAGTGTCAAGATGTAGGGTGGCATCTTAGCGTAGATTTCTGATTGGGGATTCATGTCCATTAGTGCGAGATAACCACCTGGACGTAGTAAACGCCGTGCCTCATGAAAGATTTGTCGGGTAGCGACTTGAGGCAGTTCGTGGAACATCAAACAAGCCGAAACTAAATCAAAAGAAGCATCGGGTAAACCCGTAGATTCAGCCGCCGCGTGTACCCAGTGGATTGGATTTTGGCTTTTAGCCAATGTCTCAGACTGATTTTGAGCGTGTTGGGAACGATAGTTGGCAACGGCTAAAAAGTAGGGTGACAAGTCCACACCCGTTAATTTTGCTTGAGGATAAGCCTCCTGAAGCGCGAGTGTACTCATCCCCACACTGCAACCTAAATCTACAATATCTTGCACAGCAACATTGAGTTGACCTTTTAGGACATCATGGTAACTCTGGCGGAGTTTAGGGTCACCTTCAGCATCAGCACCCGGCCAAATTTTCGCGTGGACAGCGTAGGCAGCAACTTCTACTTCCAACGCCGCATCCCAACTGAGATTGCCATTGTCGTAAGCGTGGAATGATCGCAAATAGTAATCTGGATAGGAAAGCTCGGTGTTTTGTACCTGGCTTAACTGAGATTCCCAGTCAAGTAAGCGCAATTCCTGCACCCGTTTTGTCCAAGGTACGCCAATTTGTTCTGCCCGTTTAATCATCATACTGCGGGCTTGGTGTTTGGCTAAGGCAGCCAAGGGCTTAATTGAGAGCAATCCATTGACAAGCCGAGAGGCTAATCTAGGAGCAGTATTTACAGCCGTCGTCATAAAAAGCTTTTTCTCACAAACTCTTGATTTAACCAGCTTTATTGTCGCAGAAGGTTAGTAGTCGAGAGCAGAGGACACTAAGAAAAACTTGCTTTAACAGACGCGCTAATCTGAAAGAATCATGCCTCGGTCTTAGGAGAGAGTTTTTACCCTACTCCTAGCTTCTGATTACTTCTCCTTAGTTTTAGTTTTACAGGTTCACGAATGTCGCAGTCCTATTTTGATTCTGAAAGTAACGGTCATAAGTCTTTTGAGTTACCTGGCGCTAGACCCCACTACAACCCCGATCGCCCAGGACAAGTTGAGCATATATTCTTAGATTTGACGCTTGACATTCCCCAGCAGAGTTTTCACGGCACCTGCACGATTACCGTTGCACCAGTACGCAGTGGCATCAAGCAGCTAGTACTCGATGCCGTTAATTTAAATATTGAATCCGTACAGGTTGACGAAACGCCCCAACCGTTTGACTATGACGGTGAACAACTGCACGTTCAGCTACTCAAAGCCACAGAAGCGGACAAAAAAATCAAGATTGCGATCGCCTATGGTGTAGAAAAACCCCAGCGTGGTCTTTACTTCATCGTTCCCAATCAGCATTACCCCAACAAACCGACCCAAGTCTGGACACAGGGCGAAGATGAAGACTCTCGCTTCTGGTTTCCTTGCTTCGACTACCCTGGTCAGTTGGCAACCTCGGAAATTCGTGTCAAAGTACCAAAGCCCCTAATCGCCATTTCCAACGGCGAACTCATCGCGACAGAAGAAGACGGCAACAACAAGATTTACCACTGGTTACAGCAGCAAGTCCATCCCACTTACTTAATGACCTTAGCTGTAGGAGACTTTGCTGAAATTCGGGATGAGTGGCAGGGCAAACCTGTCACCTACTACGTGGAAAAGGGTTATGAGGAAGATGCCCGCCGCAGCATGGGCAAAACGCCTCGAATGATTGAGTTTCTCAGTGAGAAGTTTGGCTACCCCTACCCTTTTCCCAAGTATGCTCAAGTTTGCGTTGATGACTTCATCTTTGGGGGTATGGAAAACACCTCCACAACCTTGCTAACTGACCGTTGCTTGCTGGATGAACGAGCTGCCCTGGATAATGACCGTACTGAAAGCTTAGTGGTTCATGAACTTGCCCACCAATGGTTTGGTGACTTAGTAGTAATCAAGCATTGGTCTCATGCCTGGATTAAGGAGGGCTTAGCCTCCTATTCCGAGGTATTTTGGACAGAACATGAATATGGAAAAGATGATGCAGCTTACTATCTGTTAGGGGAAGCGCGTAGCTACTTTACAGAAGATAGTTCTCGCTATCGCCGTCCAATTGTTACCCACATCTACCGAGAAGCGATCGAACTGTATGACCGACATCTTTATGAAAAAGGTGCTTGTGTTTACCACATGATTCGGGCAGAGTTAGGTGATGAGTTGTTCTGGAAAGCGATTCAAACCTTTGTTCAAGACAATGCCCATAACACGGTAGAGACAGTTGACTTGTTACGGGCGATTGAAAAAGCAACAGGTCGTAACCTTCTATTTCTCTTTGATCAGTATGTTTTCCGGGGTGGTCATCCAGATTATAAGGTTGCCTATTCTTGGGATGCCGATAGTCAATTAGCGAAAGTCACAGTTACCCAAACTCAAGCCAAAGAAGGCAAGAACGGCAGTGGTAGTGAGTTATTTGACCTGAAGATTCCTATCGCCTTTGGCTTTGCTGAAAATGACAACCAACAACCAACTCCTACTTTTAAAACATTCAGTGTAAGGGTTCATGAACGGGAACAGAGTTTCTACTTTCCCTTAGAGAAAAAACCTCAGTTCATCAGCTTTGATTTTGAGAACAACTACCTAAAAACAGTTTCCCTAGAGTATCCAGCCCCAGAACTAAAAGCCCAGCTACAATTTGACCCCGATCCAATCTCTCGCATCTATGCAGCAAAGGCATTGGCGAAGAAAGGCGGATTGGAAGCGGTAAAAGCCCTATCAGAGGCTTTGAAGGCTGATGCTTTCTGGGGTGTCCGGGTGGAAGTAGCGAAACAACTGGCGCAGGTGAAACTTGATCAGACAACGGATGCTTTGATTGCTGGGTTGAAGGATGAAGACAGCCGTGTACGTCGGTCAGTGGTGGAAGCCTTGAGTAAAATCAAGACAGCCCAAAGCTACGAGGCACTAAAACAGTTAGTAGAAAACGGGGATGCTAGTTACTACGTGGAAGCATCAGCCGCTAGTGCCCTTGGCAAAATGGTATCAGCGAACCTCAAGGATAAGGAGGATGAAGTTCTCCAGCTATTAACTCGTGTACTCCGAGAGAGGGCTGGCTGGAATGAAGTGGTGCGTGGCGGGGCGATTAGTGGCTTGAGTCAGATGAAGTCATCTCCTGTGGCGCTAGAAGTGATTCTGGAATACACTACTCCCGGTGTCTCCCAACCGCTACGTCTAGCAGCAATTCGCGCATTGGGAACAATTTCAACAGGTCAAACGCCCAGCAATACAGAGTGGATTCTGGAGCAACTTGAAGAACTCGCCGCCGAAACATTTTTCCTGACGCAAGTGTCAGTTGTTTCAGCGCTAGGGCAGATGGAGACGGTGAAGGCAATTGGGGTTTTGCGATCGCTTGCTGAACAAACTCCTGATGGACGAGTCCGCCGCATTGCTGAGGAAGCGATTCAGAAGGTGCAGAAGAACGTTGGGTCAGACCAAGCGGTTAAGCAGTTGCGCGAAGAACTCGACCTGCTGAAACAAGAGAACCAGGAACTCAAAAGCCGCATGGAGAATCTGGAAGCGAAGGCTAAGTAACTGTAGCCAAGGATAAAGCGATCAACGGTCAGCCTTCAGCCTTTAGCTTGAACTAGCGTTTTTGTTTGTGGGTGACCTAACAAGCGTCAGACTTTTAGCTAAATTGCATCTGTAGCTGAAAGCTGATAGCTGACCGCTGACAGCTTACAAGGTTAAAAATCAAGAAAGTTTGTAGTTTTATATACTATATTTAATAAAAAGATAAAAAATAAAATTTATAGTTTGAGAGGCAACTATTCAGCGTGAGTCAGCATCAACTGGTTTCTCCTGAGCCGCAGCTAAGCCAACAGCAGAGGCGTTATGACGCCAAGGCGATCGCACGGTATTATCGCTATCGACCGTGGGCAGTTATTTGGCGAGCTTTCTCGATTATTTGGTTCTTCTCTCGATTCGTTCTCAGTTTGAAGTTCGACGAATGGTTCGATCAGGCTGAACGGAACAAGTTCAAACGAGCTTCCCAACTGCGGGAGATGCTGACGCGCTTGGGACCCACCTTTATCAAGGTAGGACAAGCTCTCTCGACTCGCCCTGACTTAATTCGGAAAGATTTTCTAGACGAACTGATTAAATTACAAGACCAGCTACCACCGTATGACAATGCGATCGCTTTTTCGATCATTGAGGCAGACTTGGGATGCTCGCTCCAAGAAGCCTATAGCAAAATCTCCCCAAATCCAGTAGCTGCTGCTAGCCTTGGTCAAGTCTATCGCGCCTTTCTCCATACAGGTGAAGAAGTTGCCGTCAAAGTGCAACGCCCCAATCTCCTCCCAGTGATTACCCTAGACCTTTACTTAATGCGCTGGGCGGCTGGTTGGCTTTCTCCTTGGTTACCACTGAATTTAGGTCATGACCTGTCCCTCATCGTTGATGAGTTTGGCATCAAGTTATTTGAGGAAATCGACTACATCAACGAAGGGCACAACGCGGAGAAATTTGCCAACAACTTCCGCAATGACCCAACGGTTAAAGTGCCAAGCATTTACTGGCGCTACAGTAGTGTCCGCGTCCTTACATTGGAATGGATTAATGGTTTTAAGCTGAACGATACCAAAAGCATTCGTGAGGCTGGACTGGAGATCGACAAGATCATTGAAACCGGGGTTACAGCGGGTTTGCGTCAGCTTTTGGAGCATGGCTTTTTCCACGCTGACCCCCATCCAGGCAACTTGTTCGCTCTAGCCGATGGTCGCATGGCTTACATTGACTTCGGCATGATGGATCAGCTGGAGCAATACACCAAAGAAACCATTGCCGGTTCTGTTGTTCACCTGATTAATAAAGACTATCAAGCACTAGCTTCTAATTTTGTCAAGCTTGGTTTTTTAACACCAAACACAGACATTCGACCGATTATTCCAGCATTAGAAACGGTATTGGGAGAAGCGATAGGTGAAAGTGTTAGTAACTTCAACTTCAAGACAATTACTGATAAGTTTTCGGAGTTGATGTATGACTATCCCTTCCGCGTCCCTGCAAAGTTTGCTCTGATTATCCGTTCCTTGGTGACTCAGGAAGGCTTAGCTCTGAGTTTGAATCCCCAATTCAAAATTGTTGAGGTATCGTACCCCTACGTGGCACGGCGTCTCCTCACGGGTGAATCTCCAGAAATGCGACGGCATCTAATTGAGGTGTTGTTCAAGGATGGGAAGTTCCAGTGGGAGCGGTTGGAGAATATGATTGCGATCGCACGCTCTGACAAGAAGTTTGATTTGCTACCCACAGCTCAACTCGGTTTGCAGTATCTTCTCTCTGATGAAGGTAAGTTTTTGCGGCATCAGTTGCTCTTAGCGCTCATAGAAGATGATAGGCTGCACACAGAAGAAGTACAACGTCTCTGGAACTTGGTCAAAGATGACTTGAAACCTGGACGTTTGTTCAATGTGGCACTGAGTACTCTAAGTGAACTTTCTACCGAGGGTGTTGCGGCAATCTTACCTCTAGCAACTGCTCTTAAAATCAAGTAAGCTAATGGGCGTTTAAATTTTGTGTTGAATTTAGTCGGTTTTTATTAACTGTTGTTGGTTAACAATCAACAGCCAATAAACAACGAGTGAAGAGTAATCCTGACTTCTTTCGACACTTCACAAAATGCTCTGAGCCAAGTGCTGAGTAATTGCCGTTTGTGAGATTAAATCTGCCTGTGTCTTACTTAAAATCAGGAGTATTTTGTGTATAGCTTTCCCGAACCGCCCTATTTTTTATTAGCTTTTGGTTTATTTGCTAGTCTTACCTGTGGTCTGGCATTTGAAGCTACCCTAAAGCAGAAAGTGCAGGAATGGTCAAAAAACCGCTCCACTCGCACCCTCGCTCAAATGAAGGGGTTTCAGTTGCTTCTACCCTTCGTGGGAATTGCCTTGGGAATTTGTATATTTCTCTCTGCTGGTTTAGAGATTTTTGGTTTCCCTAGCTGGTTATCTTATTCCGTGTCCCTTCCTCTAACCGTACTCATTGCTGTCTTGGTTTGGTTACAACTCAGCAAGCTTTTAACTCAATTAGAGCGAGGTGGCTCAAAAGCATTAGACTTAGATGCATTTGAATAAAGTGTAGTTTTTCTCCTCTCGATAATGAGTGCTGAATACGCAGAAGGTAGGCTGATTTAATCAGCCTCTTCATATTCGTCCTCATTGGCAACGGCTTTTGAATGAACGAGCGGAATTTGATTAGGGTTTTTGGCTATAGTTGTGTGCTTTCTTCTACAAGTGCATAAATTCAAAGCTGCAACCAACTAAATACATCTGCTACAGAAAGTTGCCAATCTCCTAATACCTCAAGAACAGGCAGATATTCAGCATCATATTTGACATCAGGTAACTGATTTGGTTGAAAGACCATTACCGATTCATCTTCAGGTTCAATAAACCAACCTAATTTTGTTCCCTGCTTTAAACAGAAAATAATTTTATCAATTACTCGACTTGGTGATTGGTCTGGGGAAAGAATTTCAATAACCCAATCTGGGGGAATTTCAAACTTATTGGCAATCCTTCCATTCGTCTTGTGAGGAATACGCTGCCATTCAAATACTGATACATCAGGAACAATCGAGCGTCCTCCGAATGTACAGCGTAACTCTGGAAAGGCACAAGCTAACTTCTGAGATTGACCAATCTGATTAATAGCAGTTACTAAACTTCCTTGTAAGATGCTATGTTCTCCCTGAGGCATTGGCTTTTGATAGATTTGCCCATAAATATATTCACTAGCGGGTTTAGTTTCTGGTCGTTCCAAAAATTCAGCAAGTGTTAATTGGGTCGGTGATTGAATGAGTGTCATGATGCGCTTCAATTGAGCATTAAGCTTGAATCAATCTTAACGAACGGCTAGGTTTCAAGGTCACAAGCAATGCGATCGCATCTTCCAATCACTCTAAGCTAAGGTGGAATGTAAGCTAGTCGGCATTAAACTTGCCTATTGAGGTAATCCCTTGGGTATCTGACAGCTAATAAAAGATAGTTGAGGAGGTTGTGTGATGTCAGCCGAGGCAATTGGTGAGACAAAATCCGAAAGTGCGATCGCCTCTGGCGGTGCGTGGAGCATAACCCCGGATTGGGAACATCCCATGCCGCCGACTGATTTGATTTTTGATGATGGAGAACCCTTGGAATCAAACCGCCACCGTATTGCCATGAATGCGCTGATTCGCTCACTCAATCAAGCGTACCTTGAGCGCAGCGATTTCTTTGCAGGCGGCAATATGTTTATCTACTACAGCAGCACCCAAGCCAAAAATAAAGACTTTAGAGGTCCCGATTTCTTTGTAGTTTTGAATATTGATGGTAGTCACCCCCGGCAAGGCTGGGTTGTTTGGGAAGAAGAGGGACGTTATCCGGATGTCATTGTCGAGTTAATGTCAGACAGTACCGCCACTGTGGACATCACCACGAAAAAAGACCTCTACGAGCGCACATTCAAGACTCCAGATTACTTTGTCTATGACCCGTTTGACCCGGATTCCCTACAAGGCTGGCACTTAGATTTGGATGAAGGCTATCGGGAAATTACGGCTAATGAACAGGGTTGGCTGTGGTGTCAGCGGTTAGGTTTGTGGTTGGGAACTTGGCAGGGAACGATAGACAGAGAAGAAGCCGTTTGGCTGCGCTTTTACGACCAACAAGGAAATCTGGTTCCCTTACCGGAAGAAGCGGCTCAACAACAGGCTGAGGCGGCTCAACAACATGCTGATGTCGCTGAACAACGCGCTGAGGTAGCCGAAAAACAAGGTTCTCTACGGCAATTACTACGCCTACTAAGCTAACGCGCATCTAAATTTGATAATTTAGCGCCTGAAACTGTTTCCTGCCTTAGATTGCTCTGTAAAACTAGATGACGCACAGCTTATCAGTTCGTTTTGGAGAAGTGCCGCAGGATGTGGAGACTCAACTAGCAGAACTCAATGTTACTCAGTTGGAAAATTTAGTAGAGGTGGCACTAACCGTAGAATCGTTGGAGCAATTTGTCAGCCATTTATCTTGAGAGAAGTGAATGCGCGATCGCACAAAGTATCTCCCTATCAGAGCGATCGCCTCAACTTTTGCATAGCCTCCCGCTGTTGTGAGATAAACGAGTAAGCTGTACTCCAACAAGCCGGAGAACTCGCCAATGCACGACCGTCTCGGAACTCTCAGCCTTGCCGCAACTACCTTACTACTGTTGCTAACATCTCCTCTATTACAAACAGGTTACTTTGAGATTCTCTCAGCACAGGCACAAACTCTTCAAGACCGAGAAGAAGGTGATCGCTTGCTCCAAACAGGCGTTGAGCAATTTAATAAGGGTCACTTGCAAGAAGCATTGGCAATATTTCAGCAAGCCTTAGTCATTTACAGAGAAATCGGCAATCGCCATGAAGAAGGCAAAACTCTATACGATATTGGGAAGACTTATCGCGCTCTAGAGCAGTACCCACAAGCATTAGAATATTATCAGCAGTCTCTAGTCATTGCCAGAGAACTGAGCTTACATACCGTAGAAATTAGCATCCTCAATACGATTGGTAAGTTACTCAGAGAGATAGCTAACGAGTACCTGGATCAACAACATCCCAAAGCAGTTGAGTTCTATCGGCAAGCGATCAATATTTTTCGGGCTGCTGCCAATCATGAGGAAGAAGCAGAAACAGTAGTTTTGCTTGCAAAGTTGTATGAGATGTCGAGGCAATACTCTGAGGCAATTGAGGTTTATCAACAGAAGTTGGACATTGATCGTACCCTTCAGAATCGTGAGGAAGAAGCGAGTACTTTCAATAAAATTGCTAATCTTTACAGATTTCTGGGCGAACACTCTAAAGAAATCGAGATTTATCAGCGAATCTTAGCCACTATACGCAGGGTGGGCGTTTTGGATTTTAGATCGGGTTATTTCGGCAGAATGGACGAAAGCGACGTACTGATTGCTCTAGGTCGTGCTTACCATCGGCTAGGGCAGTATTCGGAAGAGATGGAGTCCTATGAGCAGGCGTTGACCGTTACTCATGCTGTGAGTGATCGCGAAAGGATGCTTGCATTGCTGAGAAGGATAGGTGAAATTTATCGACAACAGCAGCAGTACCCAGAAGCTCTTAAGGTGTATCAGCAGGCATTGGCAATTGCACAAGAGATTAGTAGAAAAAGTAGCGATCGCAGACAAGAAATCAAGGCTATCATCAATCCTTATGTAGACCCAGATATTGAAGTTGAAGCTCTAATTGATCTAAGTGTTGTTTATTATTTGCTTGGAGAAGGGCATGCAGAGAGTGACTATTATCAGCAAGCTTTGGCAGTCTCTCGCAATCTTAGTGGTTCTGAGGGAGAATTTGTCACAACTTATCGTCTAGCCAGTATTTATGATGACAGCTTGAATATCAACCCTAAGGCGATTGAGCTTTATCAACAAGCGCTGACTCTTGCTCGTACCATTAATACTGGTAGAGCAGAAATTTATCCTTTGTTGAAACTAGGTGATCTTTATCTACTTGTTGGTCCTTATCAAAAAGCTGTTGAATCCTATCAGGGAGCGATCGAAATCTATGAGACTGAGGATGTAAGTAGTAATACTAGGAAAAATATAAATATTTTAAGTGAGATAGGGAGTGCATATCACCATATGGGACAGTACGCTGAAGCCCTTCAAGCGTATCAACAGGTTCTCAAGGCTCCTAAGAACCCGTTCAGCAATGACTCTAGGAGGATTGTTACCATGAACAAGCTTGGTACTGTATATCGCGATTTAGGACAGTACCAACAGGCAATTGACTTGCATCGACAAGCACTAGCAATCGCTCAGCAGCCCTCTAATAGGTGGGATGATGTTGTTGAGGAAGTTGTTACCCTAGATAATCTGGGAATAACTTATCAAGCGTTAGAACAACACCAAACTGCAATCAAATTCCATCAGCAAGCTCTAGAAATGCTTCGTTGGGATGAAAAGAATCGTAACGAAACAGCGATCGCTTTGAACAACTTGGGCAGTGCTTATCAGTCTTTGAAGCAATACCAAAAGGCAATTGAGTCTCATCAGCAAGCACTAGCAATCTTTCAGGAAATTTCCAATCGAGGTGGAGAAGCGAGTGCATTGAATAATTTAGGGGAAGCTCACCTTTCTCAAGAGCAGTATGACAAAGCGATCGCGTTCTATCAGCAGTCTCTTGCTATTAAACAGAACATTGGTGATCGCGAAGGTGAAGGACGTGTTCTTAGCAATCTTGGTGAACTGCTAGTCAAACAAAACCAGCCAGAATTAGCGATTGTCTTCTACAAGCAAGCGGTGAATGTCAGGGAAAGTATTCGGGATAACCTTCGCCCACTCTCTGAAGAACTTCAGCAGTCCTACGCTAGCAGTCCTACGCTCAAACTGTCGCTGATACCTATCGCCAGCTTGCCGAACTCCTCCTTCAACAAGATCGGGTACTGGAAGCTCAAGAAGTCCTCGACTTGCTCAAACTCCAAGAACTTGAAGACTACCTCCGTGATGTGCGTGGCAACGAACAGACTGCTCAAGGACTGGACTTCTGGCAACCGGAACAGCAAATTATCCAACTGTACAAGCAATGGATTGTGCAAAACTCGGATTCGCCGTTTGTTAATTTTGTCAACAAACCAGACGTAACCGCACTCGTCACGCAACTCCGACGCACCGCAAGAGGACAAAATCTCAATCCAGAGCAACTGGCACGATTACAAGACAATCTGCAATCCCTCGATAATGCGGCATTACTCTATCCTCTAATTCTCGAAGACCGCGTGGAACTGGTGCTAGTCACGCCGACCAGTCTGGTACGGGAAACTGTAGCCGTGGATCGGGTAAAGTTGAATGAAGCGATCGCAAACTTCCGTTCTGACATCACCTCGCCATCTAGCAATCCGATTCCCAACGCTCAACAACTCTACCAGTGGCTCATCCAACCGATTGAAGCGGAACTCGAACAAGCACAAGTCAAAACCATCCTCTACGCCGCTGACAAACAACTGCGTTACATTCCTCTGGCTGCACTGCATGATGGTAAACAGTGGCTCGCCCAACGCTTTACCCTCAACCACATCACGGCTGCCTCATTGACCAATTTTAATGGCAAACGCGATCGCCCTTTACAAATCATCGCCGCTGCCTATAGTGACCCACAACTCAATTACCAGTTCCAGATTGGTGAAGACCAGTTTAGTTTTAATGGGCTAACCTTTGCAGGAGTTGAGGTCGAAACCATTGCCAAGGACATTCCCGGTACAACGGCATTGTTCAACAAAGACTTCAATCGTGAAAACGTTGAGCCACGCTTGGGCGAATATTCCATCATACATCTGGCAACCCATGCCGAGTTCGTCTCCGGGTTGCCGCAGGAGTCGTTCATCCTTTTTGGTAGTGGCGAACGGGTGACACTGCCAGAAATTGATGAATGGAAGTTGCCTGATGTGGATTTGGTTGTTTTAAGTGCCTGTCGCACGGCAACGAGTGGAGAATTAGGAAGCGGAGAGGAGATTTTGGGCTTTGGCTATCAGATTCAACGGACAGGGGCTGAAGCAGCAATTGCCTCGTTGTGGTACGTGAGCGATGGTGGGACACAAGGCTTGATGAATGCCTTCTATGGGGCGTTGCAGACAGGCAAAATGACAAAAGCTGAAGCTTTACGGCAAGCCCAAATTGCCCTGATCACAGGTGAATATACAGCTTTAGGCGAAGGTCGGGGGCTGGGAGTAATCGGACAAACGGAGGCTAGTTTGCCTTCTGCTGTCAGTAATCGCCTCAGTCATCCCTACTACTGGGCACCCTTCATTTTGATTGGCAATGGCTTGTAAGCTAATATGCCTTAAAGTTTCACATTCAAGAATTACTGCTTGCTCTCGTTCATATAGCAGTAGCCACGAATGTTAGGACATTAAAGGGAGAAGATCGTTCCTTAGCTAGAGGCGATTTGACCCAAAGCTGAGCGCTGAAAGCTGATTGCTGATTGCTATATTTTATTGGTCACACTCCCGCTACCCACCAAAAATTAAAAACTGACGAGGTAGCTACCCCGTCAGTCGCTATAACTTTACCACCAGTAACACAGCTACCTGGGCAAAGGGATTTATCGCTTCACCAGCTTCTTCGTCACTTTCCGCAAGCGAACCGATTGAGGTGTTACTTCCACCAATTCATCTGACCCAATATACTCCAACGCACGTTCCAAGCTCATGTCCACTGGTGTTTGCAACTGCACAAGTTCATCACCTGTCGCTGAACGGTGGTTAGTCAACTGCTTGGTTTTGCAGACATTGAGTTCGAGGTCTTGGGCGCGGTTGTGTTCTCCGATAATCATCCCCTTGTACACCTTAGTACTAGGAGTAATAAAGAAGACACCACGGTCTTCCGCGTTCTTCATCGCGTAGAAGGTCGAAACCCCTTCCTCAAAGGCAATCAAAACACCATTGCGGCGCGTTTCCACATCACCCGAAAGAGGACGATAGTCAAGGAAGCTGTGGTTCATGATGCCTTCCCCACGAGTCAGGCGCATGAATTCACCTCGGAAGCCAATTAAGCCACGCGCCGGAATCACAAACTCCAACTGGGTGCGACCATTGCCACCAACTTGCATATCTTGCATTTCGCCCTTGCGTTGACCTAGCCGTTCGATACAGCCACCGACAGCCGCTTCAGGAACATCCAGCACTAGGCATTCAAAAGGTTCACAGGGTTGACCGTTGACTTCCCGGTAGATAACTTGTGGCTGGGAAACCTGAAACTCATAGCCTTGGCGACGCATCGTTTCGATCAGGATACCCAGGTGAAGTTCACCCCGACCCGAAACGAGGAATTTATCGGGAGAGTCGGTTTCTTCAACACGCAAGGCAACGTTGGTTTCGAGTTCTCGCATTAAGCGATCGCGTATTTGTCGTGAAGTGACAAAATCACCTTCCTGACCGGCAAAGGGCGAATCATTTACCGAGAAGGTCATCTGCAATGTTGGCTCATCGACCTTAATCAACGGCAACGCTTGCGGTTCATTAGGGCACGTAATCGTCTCACCAATGTTGGCATTGGCAAACCCTGCAACAGCAACGATGTTACCCGCTGAAGCTTCTTCCATGTCAACGCGCTTTAGCCCATCAAAACCCATCAGTTTCGTGATTTTTGCCTTGACAATAGCACCTGTCTCTGTCACTAGAGCTGCTTGCTGACCGCTTTTGATGGTGCCGTTGTGGATTTTGCCAATTACAATCCGACCCACATACTCAGAATAGTCAAGGGTCGTCACTTGTAATTGCAGGGACTTAGATGGGTCTCCGACTGGTGGTGGAACATGGCGTAGAATTGCTTCAAACATTGGTTGCATATCAACGCCCTCAGCCTCCAAATCTTCTTTGGCGTAGCCTTCTAAACCTGAGGCAAAGAGATAAGGAAACTCGCACTGGTCATCATCTGCACCGAGTTCCAGGAATAGGTCGAGGACTTTATCAATTGCGCCAAAAGGGTCGGCTTGGGGACGGTCAATCTTGTTGACAACGACAATTGGGCGCAGTCCTTTCTCCAAGGCTTTTTTCAAAACGAATCGAGTCTGGGGCATTGGCCCTTCATTCGCATCGACAATCAGGATGCAGCCATCCACCATCCCTAAAACTCGCTCGACTTCACCACCGAAGTCAGCGTGACCGGGCGTGTCAACAATATTAATTAATGTTTCTTTGTAGCGAACAGCAGTATTCTTGGAAAGAATTGTGATTCCCCGCTCCCGCTCCAAATCATTGGAGTCCATAACGCAATCTGGAACGTCTTCCCCTTCGCGGAAGATGCCGGATTGTTTGAGGAGGGCATCAACAAGAGTAGTTTTGCCGTGATCGACGTGGGCGATAATAGCGACGTTGCGAATGGGAAGAGTCATAGAGGCGTCTGGGAATGGATGGCAGAGGTAAAACGCTCCGCTCAAGATTTCTTAATATTCCAATTCTAGCTTACCGTTGAGCGCGTTTGTGCATTGTGATGTTGGACAAAAAGCGATCGCGTTAGCCTTCTCAAAAAATAGCTACACACCAAAGACGGGTTGCTTCCTTCTTCTTCACGGACTATCCTTTGCCCGGATTAATTCGGGCGCTTACGATCAGTTAACAACGAAACTTACCTGCTCCCCACCAGCCAGTCAACAGATGTGGTGAACTTGACTCAATACCTAATTGTTAGAGATTGGCTCCTCAAATCATTAGATTGGTTCAGAATGAAGGGAACCTCTATTGGGGAATGATTTTATGGCAAAGGAAAAGGGCGGTCGAGAAGCTAAGAAGCCCAAAAAAGAATCTGATGGGGCAAAGAAGCAGAAGAAAGACCCGAACAGGCATGATGGAATAGGAGGCAAGGGAAGCTAGAGGCGTGCCACCTTTATTCAACCGAGTGGTCATCTGTAGATAAATAGCTACAATGGGTATACAGGTTCTACTGAGACGTTGGTGACTGCCAATACTGTTTTTTGATCTATGTCTGTTCTTAAAAGGGAATCTAGCGCTCTTGTGACAGTAGACCGGGCTTGTACCCGGAAACTTCAAACGAGGGTCTAATGGTGCCCACCTGGTTCTCCAGGTCATAAACTGAGGTAAGACGGCGTCATGGGGAATCTGTAAATGTTGAATCCTCCTGTCTTGAAGGCTGGGGGATTTTTACATAGAAATGAGACTTTTATCTGTAGACCAAAACATTCATCTTTCGATTGCTGAAGCGTTGCTATAAACTTATTTAAAATCACTCAACGATTGAGATAAAAAAAGTTGTTAACTGAGCCGCTGACTGCTTTAAAGTTTCCTGCTGATATCTTCAGACTGAGCAATGGCTTGACCGTAATTCATCAACACGTACCTGCAACCCCCGTGGTGGTAGTGGATGTTTGGGTGCGTGCAGGTGCGACCGCAGAACCTGATGAATGGTCGGGAATGGCTCATTTCTTAGAACACATGATTTTCAAAGGCACTGAACGACTACCAACAGGAGTCTTTGATTGGGTAATTGAAAGTCGCGGTGGAGTCTCAAATGCAGCAACTAGCCACGATTACGCTCACTTTTTTATTACCACAGCGGCTCAGTATTTAGAAGATACCCTGCCTCCCCTGGCCGACTTGCTCTTACACGCTTCAATCCCCGATGAAGAATTTGAGCGGGAGCGGGATGTTGTACTAGAAGAAATTCGTTCCTGTTACGATAATCCCGATTGGATAGGCTTTCAAGCTTTAGGTGAGAGTGTTTACCAGTGCCACCCTTACGGACGTTCAATCCTAGGAACAGAAGAACACTTGCTAGCGCAAACACCTCAGCAGATGCGGCACTTTCATGCGACTCACTACCAGCCGGGAAATATGACAGTGGTTGTTGTTGGTGGGGTTGATCGAGAATCCGCCTTGAATTTAGTAAACCAATCCTTTCAAGACTTTCCTCTCCCTGTTGAATGTCCCAAGTTTGAGGTAGAGGCAGAACCGCCGCTCACAGAAATCCGTCGCCAAGAGCTATATTTACCTAGATTGGAGCAAGCACGTCTATTAATGGCTTGGATTGGGCCTGGAGTAGAGCAATTACGGGATGCTTACGGCTTAGATTTACTCTCGGTGCTGCTAGCGGATGGACGGTCTTCTCGATTGGTGCGCGAGTTACGGGAAGAGCAGCAATTGGTGCAAAATATTAGTAGCAGTTTCTCTCTACAGCGAGATTCAAGTTTATTTACAATCAGTGCGTGCTTAGAGCCACAGTATTTGGAACAAGTAGAAGAATTAATTTGCGATCGCTTATTGCAATTGCAGAATACACCAGTCTCACAAGCCGAACTCAGCCGTTGTCAACGCCAGTTGTGTAACGACTATACCTTTTCTACAGAAGCCGCAGGTCAGCTTGCTGGTTTATATGGTTACTACAACACAATTGCGAGAGCAGAAGTAGCCGTCACTTATCCGCATCAGATTCAAAGACTTAAAGCATCAGACTTAATGAACTTAGCGCAGCAATATCTTTCCCCTGGGCACTACGCCGTTACCGTCGTTAAACCAATGGTAGGGGAATAATGAAGCATTATGCGTTATCAGTAAAGAGTGATCTATTGAAAAATCTTTGAACTCCGGTACTCAAGAGCGTCCCTCGCAGACGTTCTAATTAGTGGCTTCTGGCTCACAACGCCTAGACTTTGCTCAACTGTTGATTTTTAACTCATAACGATTAACAACTCATGCCTCAAAATGTGACCGCTTTGCCACAGCAGATAATCCATCGTACAGTTTTAGATAATGGCATTGTTGTAATTGTTGTCGAAAATTCAGCAGCAGATATTATTGCGAGTCGCCTATTTATTCGAGCGGGTAGTCAGTGGGAGCCAAGGGAAAAAGCAGGACTATCTCATCTACTCTCAACTGTAATTACCAAAGGAACCGCGCAGCTTTCATCCTTGGAAATCGCCGAACGAATTGAGTCAGTGGGGGCAAATCTCAGCGCTGATGCGTCTACCGATTATTTTTTACTATCTCTGAAGACCGTTTCTGCTGATTGGTCTGAGATATTGCAGCTAGCTGGACAGATGTTGCGATCGCCTAGTTTCCCAGAAGCTGAGGTAGAACTAGAAAGGCATCTCACACTTCAGGATATTCGTTCTCAAAAAGAACAACCCTTTAGTATCGCCTTTGAACAGTTGCGGCAGGTCATGTATCAAGACCATCCCTATGCTGTTTCAATTCTAGGCACAGAAGCCACCGCCTCTCGTCTGAATCGTGCTGACTTGGAGTTACATCATCAGACCTATTTCCGACCTGACAACATGGTGATTAGCATCGCTGGTCGTGTAACACCAGAACAGGCAGTCGAACAGGTTAAGCAAGTATTTGGGGATTGGCAATCTCCCGCAACCCCTTTGCCAATACAACCCTTACCCTCAATTGTGTCCCAACCCAGCCAAGTCGTGACACCGCAAGAAACGCAGCAGTCAATCGTGATGTTGGGTTATCTCGCTTCTCCTGTACAAGCTCAAGACTATGCTGCACTGAAACTGCTGAATACTTACCTGGGTAATGGTCTTTCCAGCCGTTTGTTTGTTGAACTACGGGAGAAAAGAGGTTTAGCCTACGATGTCTCAGCCTTTTACCCAACGCGCCAGTCGGCTTCTACCTTCGTTGTCTACATGGGTACGGCACCGGAAAATACAGAAACGGCTCTTGTTGGTTTAAGCACTGAGGTAGAACGTCTTTGCTCTACCCCACTAAGTCCTGATGAACTGCAAACTGCGAAAAATAAGCTGCTTGGTCAATACGCTTTAGGTAAGCAAACTAATGCACAGCTTGCCCAAACGTATGGTTGGTACGAGACATTAGGTTTAGGGATTGAGTTTGATACTCAGTTTCAGCAAGATGTTGCCAACGTTACTCCTGAAATGGCTCAAGCTGTTGCTAGACTCTACTTCCTTGAACCGTATGTCTCTGTAGTTGGACCCGCTGAGGCAATCAATAAGCTGATGGCTGATAGCTGACCGTTAACGGCTATGAAAGGGGATTCATTCCCTTTATCCGGGATTGTGGCGTTGGATGCTGCCCTAGATTTGCTTGATGATGTAGGAACTGAGGGAACTTGTAGCGATCGCCTTAGGGAAACTCTGATGAGTAAAACAAAAGCTGGTATAGAATAGGTCAAACTTCCTTCTGCCATCTGATCAGGATGACCGCAGCAAGTGAGAGAATCGTTTTGGAGTGAGGTAGAGGATTGGCGGCAATGGGTAAAAGCCTAATGCTAGGTATCACTAATGCTAGCTGTGTCGTCCAGGGGGGGGTTTTCTGTTTGCTTGCGCTCAACTTTGGAAAACCAACTGTTGCTGTTGAAATCAATTCAGTTATCCCAATGGTGGCGCAAGCCACATCGGCAACTACTGTCAACCGCCCAACTCTTCAACTCGGTAGTGAAGGGGCGGCTGTGTCTGAACTTCAAGCTGCTCTCAAGCTTTTAGGCTATTACACCGATACCGTTGATGGTGTCTATCGAGAAAGTACGGCAAGCGCTGTTTCTTACTTTCAACAAGCCGCTGGCTTAAATGCCGATGGCATCGCAGGACCTGCAACTTGGAGTCGTCTCTTTCCCAGTATCTCTTCAGTACAGCAGACTCCTGCAACATCCTCTTCAACTACGCCAGCCTCTGGGTTTCCAGTTCCCTCATCCCTCCAAACCACAAATACTCGCCCCAGCACCATACCGACAACGGGGCAGGTTAGCCAAGTAGGACAAATCCCAGCACCCATTGCAACGAATGTTACTTTGCCAATTCTCCGGGAGGGTATGCAAGGACCAGCTGTAGTCCAGCTACAACAGCGGTTGAAAGCTCTAGGCTTTTTAGGAGGAACCATCGATGGTGTCTTTGGAACAGCAACTCAATCTGCTGTGATCGCCGCTCAACAGAACTTCCAGCTTGAACCTGATGGAGTTGTGGGTTCTGCGACTTGGAGAGCACTGCTGCGTTAAGGATTTCTCCTCAGGGAGAAGCGGCGACAATAGGTGTTCTAGATTTAGAGATTTCTATAAAAAGAAAGCCCTCTTGAGGCAGTAAAGAGGGCTGGCTTCTACACTCATCCTTAGAGCTTAATGATGTAGTGTGAATAATTTGTGAACTGGGGTATAAATATTTCCTACCAGATTGGATTCACTCGTGAGACTACTCACACGTAGGGGAACGCTTTAACATAGCAGTCGCTAAGGCGATTAGGCTCTCGCTCTCATACTGAAACCAGGACTCGTCAATATGCATCCCTTCTGCCCTCTGCCTTTTGCTATACAAGCGCGGTAGAGCAATTCTCTAAGTCTCACGGCCTGAAGATAATGTCGCAGACTACAGGATAATAGAAAAATACCCTCCCAAACCTTTTATTGAGAGAGTATTTACGGCAGTGCCTATACAAATAAAAGCGTATTGACTCAGTGTGAATAATTTGTGAATGGGTGGCGATCGCTTACCACTTCTTCAAAACAAAGCCCAGCAGATCAACAGCTGGGTTTTTTAGTATGCTTTTGACTGATAGCTATTTGCGCTCTTCACACACTTAGTATTGCCAGGAATTTTCACAATTTTCTCTCATGATGGGACAGTATTTTTTCTGGCTCACCCATTTCCCCTTACCTTAATAGTGACGCTAATCAACACGTCCTGATACCAAGCTGCGGTCAAACGTAGTACTTTCTCTTTCTCCCTATCTCCCCATTGCTGGGTCTACTATCTTTGAATGCAACTCGGTATGAGCCAACGCTACCGTTTAGTTTTGCACTGATCTACTTCTATTGAGGGAGGCGCAGCAGCGATTACCTGCTCTACGATGATTCCTAAGCTATACCCAGTACTCGCGACATCTTCAACAAAGCGAATGCGCTTGTAAAGTAGTAGCCCATGTTACAGGGAGTCTTGATACACAAAAAAGCACCCTCTTGGTGACAACTACAGAGGGCGCGTTGAACTTCTAAGCTAATAACAGCATAATACTCACTAAGTTGTGAATAATTTGTGAATTGCCATAACCGCTTCAGGGTAATTTTCATAGGTTACTAGAGCCAGGGAAAAAGAGTGAGTCCTGAAACGAGCAATACCAAGGAAGATGCTTCACTTCGTGATCGCTTTTTAAGCCACAGTTCGCCTCAAGCATAGACTTTAGACGAGAACTAGTAACATCCGAAAATTGAAGAGATTAAATTAAGGTCTTGAATCAAGGGTAACTTCTTTTAAGACCAGACTCTCTATAAGCTTGTCAATAACTATGAATAAAAGCGTTTTCTCTACTTCCTACTTCTCGCTTCTAAGAGGGTCATCAATAACCTCAATCTTTCGGTGTAGGGAAGAATCTTTTTCTAGATAGAGCGGTTCATCTTCTTAAAGCGGATATCTTTAGCTATACAGGACATAAGACTCAAGCTAATTATTAAAGAGGATTGAAAAAGCAGTTTACTCACAGATTTAAGCGAAACATCTGCGTCCTGACCTGTATTAGCGTTCCATTCAAACAAGGTCTAATCAGATGAATACCGATAAAACTCAGATGGTTCAAAATACTAATGAGCGTGTAGGCAGGCTTAATAAGCTTGCTTACCGTGATGGTTATTTGCATGGTATGGAACAAGAACGTCAAAGTCAGGAAGAAATGCGTGTCAATCAGAGCATCCGCGACAACAATAACGCGGCTAGTGGCTTGCTGCTAGGCATTGTAATTACTGCACTTGCTGGACTGCTAGGCGGAGCTATATTTTTACTAACGCATCAAAATCAGCCGTCAATGGTACCCGTAAATACAGCTCCGGCACCTATCAATAGCCAGTCTTAAAGTCTTAGAAAAGCAATAGGCGCTAACCAGCAGGTAAGTTTTTTAGCGACTCAATAAGGACAGCGAAACCCACTTCAATTAGATGCTCTAAGCTACTTCTCTAAATCCATATAGTTAGTGCTTTAAAGTTCGTTCTACTGTTTAAAGAAGTGCATCACATTTGATTAAGTCTTGGCTTCAATTATCAGGAAGTCTCTAACAATTCATCTTCTTCAATAGCTAGTTAATCACTTTTTAGGAACAAAAATGGACAACCTACAAAATCGTACAACCAACAATCCCAGTAGCCATCCCAAAACTGGACAAAATCTCAACACGAACGTTAAAGCGCCTACTCCTGGTGCTGTATCCTCCTATAGAGATGGCTACGTCCATGGTCGTGCTTCCGAGCGTAGCCTTGAACAACAACGCCAGGAAGAGCGGGATGAAAAAACAGCGGCGCGTGGTTTAGTAATAGGCATTGCTCTCACCTCTCTGGTAGGTTTGGTTGTTGGTAGCCTGTTCTTTCTAAACCAGCAACAAGATTCACAAACACCTGTACTTGTGCCTGCACCCAGTGCGCCTCAAGAACCGATCCGAGAAACAACCATTATTGAAAGAACTCAAGAAGTTCCGGTTATTAACCAGGAACCACCAGCAGCACCTCAAGAAACCCAGCCTGATATCCAAATAACTATTCCAACTCCTGAACAACAGCAAAGCCCAGCTCAACAAAATACAACGCCTGAAGTCGCACCACCTAGTGCTACACAGCAGAACGCAGCACCTCAAGCTTCACCAACGCTGCCTCAAAACTCGTCTCCCAGTAGCACTTCTACAACGAATCAAGCCTCGCCCACCGAAACCGAAAACCAGATTACCACTGGCACTTCTACAACAACACAACCGAACACGGCAAATCAGGCGTCACCAGAACAAAGTCAAAGCCAGTCTCAATCTGGTACTTCTGGTTCACCTCAATAAAACAGTGAAACACTTGCTCGTAGTAGTGCTAACCAAACGGTGAAACTATGGGATGTCAGCATTGGTGATTTGTAGAGATGCAATGCATTGTCATTGCGTCTCTTGCAATCGCGTTGGGCAAGAGAGAAAATTAGGTCGGTTTTTCAGCACGTCTGCCAGTATTGACTAGCACAACTCCTGAAAGAACTATAGCGCCACCAATTAGCGAGAGAATAGTTGGCACCTCAGCCAGCCAAACCCAAGCAATGAAAATCGCTAACACTGGCACCACATAGATTAGTGTTGCAGCACGGGAAGCAGGAATCTGTGCCAGGACATAAGCCCAAGTCGCATAAGCGATCGCACTAGGAAACACTCCTAAGTAGATTACGGCAATCGTTGCATTAATGGGCGCTGTCGGTAAGGCTCGCAGCAAGCTGGGGAGGAAAGGTGTCAAAAATAGTGTTCCTGCCCAAATGCTATAGGTGGTGAGTTGGAGAGGGCTGTACTTTTTGAGATAAGGTTTTTGTAGAATCATCCAACCACTATTAGACACAGCCGAGAGCAGAATAAGCAAAGCCCCAAAGTCCAAGCTAAATCCCTTAGCTTCTCCCCCTGTAATCACTACGGCTCCAGTAAAACTGACAGCAATTCCAATCCACCGCCGAAAACTCAGCCGTTCTCCCAAAAAAGCGATCGCAAGAAGTGCTGTAAACACAGGAGTTGTGTTCACTAGCAAACTCGCTGCACCTGCTGTTACCGTGAGTTGTCCATAGTTCAGTAATAGGTGATAGGCGGTAATTCCCAAAAATCCAATAATCGCGATCGCACCCAAGTCTTGTTTCTTGGGCAAAGGCATCCGAGTAATTACAGCGTACACAGCAAGCACAACTGAGGCAACCAAGAACCGCATGAGAGCAATTTGTCCCGGCGTATAAGCTGATAAACTGGCGCGAATACCAGCAAACGCCGAAGCCCAGCATACAAGAGTAACAGCGGCTGCAACTAACGTGCGCTTGTCAAGCTGTGTTTTCATTTCTTTTCAATCAAACAGATAGCGGCTTTCTTCAAATCGGGCGGTGAGTTACAAAATTCTTTGATAGGCGCTCATCGCTACAGCGTCACAACCTTTACCCGATTTTTCTAAACCTACAGTTAAATTGGGTTGTTGCTCTTCCTCCCATTGAGTGAGCTATCTAATAAACATCCTTGAGATACAATTTTCTAGAACTGTCTTAGTTCCCTTTTTAAGGGTGTTGTTTTTTTAGATATCAGTTAAATAAATTTTCTATAGTTTCCGGATTGAACCTTGTAAGTTTGTACTACTAGTCAAATCGGGATGCGATGACTACTTTATTAGTAATCTGTATCATTTTTAAAGCTTTAATTAAGATTAAAAAAATACAAGCATATTAAAACTTGTTTTACCATTAAATGTTGTTGAAGGAGAGTGTATGGAACGATCTACAAAAAGCAATAGTAGACTACTCACACGAGTTCTCCAGACGATTCCCTTAGGGACGGCTTTGTTTATTGCGATCGCTCCCCAGCCATTACAGGCGCAACCTATAGAAGCAGCAGATGGTACTGGCACTTTGGTTAACGCTAATGACAACCAATTTGACATCACAGGCGGTAGCCAATCAGGAGCAAATTTATTCCACAGCTTTCAGCAGTTTGGTCTTAACGATGGGCAGATTGCTAACTTTATCTCTAACCCAACTATCCAAAATATCCTCAGTCGCGTTGTTGGTGGCAATCCTTCTGTAATTGATGGCTTAATCCAAGTCACAAACGGCAACTCTGATCTTTACTTGATGAACCCATCAGGGATAATCTTTGGCGGTGGTGCCAGTCTGAATGTCCCTGCATCCTTTACAGCTACGACTGCGACGGGGATTAGACTTGGCGATAACTGGTTTAGTGCTTCAGGTACCAATAACTATACCTCGCTATTAGGTAGTCCCACAGGGTTCGCCTTCAGAGCCAGTGAGCCTGGGAGTGAATCAGGTTTAATTGTTAATCTTGGAAACCTGAATGTAGAGCAGGGAAACTTAACTTTACTAGGCGGCACTATCCTCAACACAGGAGATCTCTCAACACCAAATGGTCAAATTACAGTAACAGCCGTTCCTAACGAGAACCTCGTGAGGATTACTCAGGAAGGACAATTGTTGAGTCTGGAGATTGAGCCACTTGGGGCAGGTACTCAACCTAACGACTGGACTTTACCGATTCTCTCTTTACCCGAACTACTAACTGGCGATGAAACAGATGATACTCAAGGAATTTTTGTTGAGGGTGATGGCACAGTAGAACTGTATAGCTATAGCTCTTTTTCCTATGTACTGACAGTTAACGCAGACGGTTCTGTAGAAGTGGCAGATTCTAGTTTGGTGTCAGCTGGTCAAAGCGGTACAGTTCTTATGTCTGGCACTGAGATTGCTGGAGAGAATTTGAGCTTACAAGCTCAGGGTGACTTGGTGATTGGCAATAGCCAACTAGTCTCAAGCGAAAACCTACAGCTACTGGCACAGGATACAGTGCAAGTAGAGAGTACTCAATCTGAGATCTTTATCGCTCAATCTGAAGGAGATCTATCGATTCAAGGTAATAATGGCATCACTATCCAAGCTCCTGAGCAATGGTTTCAAAGTGGCGAGAATTTAAGCCTAATTAGTGATGGTGTAATTACAGCTAATATCAACTTTGCTAGTGGTGGTGATTTTTCAACTCTCAACTTGTTAGACGAACCTGCCGACTTCGAGTTCACGGCAGCTAGTTCAACAGGTATCATCAGCTCACAAGGAGATGTCAGCTTTGGTGATTACGAGGGGGTAGCCCTTAAAGTTGAAGCACAAGGAAGCATTACTGGGGGAAATATCAGGATTACAGGAGCTAATACTGCCCTGCTTGGTAATGATGATCTGACTACACCGACTGTGGCGACAGATCCAGATGTTTCCATTTTAGCAAGTAGCCCAGCCTTGATTTTGCGAGCAGGTGTTACTGAACTCGAAAACCTGCTAAATACTCCTCAGCTAGGTATACCTGATTTAGGAACCGATTTCATATCTACTGGAGAACCGTCAGCACTAGGAAGCATTACAGTCGGAAATATTGATACCTCTGTTGGAGAAGATGGTGGACCTGTAATTATGTCTGCCACAGGCGATATCATCACTGGCAACATCAATACTTCTGACCCAAGCAATTTTGATAACCCTAACCCTATTGTTAACGGCTCCGTAAACTTATCTGCTACAGGCAACATCAACACGGGACAAATTGTGACTATAGAGGGTAGCCTGGGTTCTTCTGGTAGTAATGATAATGGAAGTTCTGTAACTCTATTCTCTACAGAAGGCAATATTGTCATAGATTCAATCTTTACAGGAAGGGGTGGAGTTGACATTACAGCCTACGGTCTTTTTCAAGCGACAGGTGGGCGTCAGAACGACGATTCCTTCCGCGAAAATGTGAACTTGAGTGAAAATCCTGATTTACTCAATTTTCTGGTTGAGAAAACAGGACGCACAGCAGAGTCATTGCTAGATGATCCGGGTTCAGTGCAGGTGTTTACTCCTAGTTCGATTCCAGTCAGTATCTTCGCTATGAATGGTAGCGATACAACGATTACCATTCGCCATGGAGGATCCTCTGAACCGAGTAGCGATCGCATTAGTATTCAGGGTGGAGATGCACAATTTGTTGTCGGTCCTAATGTTATCCCTGGGAGCGGTGATGCATTTATTCCTGCATTTGGAGGTGTTGTTGATGATGCAGATTATCCTTACACTAGCCTGAGGAGAAATGAAACCTACTCACTGCGTACAATCCCAGATGGTGTGAGTGGGACTGCCGGAGCAATCATTATCGGTAATACAGATGCCTCTATTACTACGTCTCTTCGAGATATCCCATTCAACCCAATTGATGATGGTGATGGTGGTACCCCAATTGATGATGGCGATGGTGGCATCATTGGCGATGGCGATGGCGGTACCCCAATTGATGATGGTGACGGCGGACTAATTAGCGACGGCGATGGCGGCACCCCAATTGATAACGGCGATAGTGGAATCATCAGTGATAATGATGGCGGCAGTGACACGGATGACTTGGATACTGATAGTGTTCAAGCTTCCGCCCAAATCTTAGAGCAGCAAACTCGCTCATCCCGGCAACAAAACTTATGCCAACGGCTTCAGGAGAACTCACAGGCGCTAACTGAAGACGAGCAGCTTGAGGCAGAGGAATGCAAGGAACTAGAGTTGATTCAAAGGCAAAACTCTGACCCAAGCCTCCTGCGTATCGAGTTACAACTGCCACCAGAATAAGTGATGCAACCCTCAAGAACGATTGGTTTCGCGGCATTTGTCACGCTCTTTGTCACCGTTTCATTATTCTTAGCTGTTCGCTCCACTGTAGTATTCTCAGCATCACCGACATCAGCCCAAACGCCAGAAGACCCGCGCCAAGCGCAAGCTGAACAACTATACCAACAGGGTATTAAGCAGTATCAGCAGGGTCAACTTGAAGCAGCTATTGAGTCCTGGCAAAAAGCTCTCCCTATCTACCAGCAACTCCAGAACCGTCAGCGAACGAGGGCTGTAGTCGGTACTCTAGGAGCGACTTACCTGATGTTAGGAGATAGTCAGAAGGCAATTGAGTTCTCCGAGCAGTTTTTGACCCTTGCTAAAGAAATGGGCGATCGCTCCAGTATTGGACAAGCCCTTGGCAATCTCGGTATGGCATACAAAGGCATAGGTGAATATGTCAAAGCCATTGAATTTCATCAGGAAGCCCTAGCGATTATGCGGGAACTCAAAAACCGTCAGGGAGAAGGACGGGTTCTCGGAAATTTAGGTAGTGCTTTTGAAGGCTTGGGAGACTATGAAAAAGCGATCGCCTCCTATCAAGAAAGTTTGACAATTTCGCGAGAAATCAATGACCGCTTAGGAGAAGGCACAGCACTAGGAAAGCTAGGAGCGATGTACGCTAACTTGGGTGAGTACGACAAAGCCCTTGAATCTTACAAGGAGAGCTTGAGTGTAGTACAAGCAATTGGTGATGCCCTTGGAGAGGGTTACACTCTCCGAAATCTGGGAATTGCCCAGCAAGTTCAGGGCGACTTGACCCAAGCCATTGAATCCTTCACGAAAGCCTTGTCCATTGCACAGGACATTGGCGATCGCAAGTTAGAGGCGGAAACTCTTGGAAGCTTAGGACTAGCTTATGAAGACAAACGGGATTTCAGCCAAGCAATTGAACATCAACAGCAGAGTTTAGCGATCACACAAGCAATTGGCGATCGCCGATTGGAGGGAGTCGCTCTCAATAACTTGGGACACGCTCTATTCAACTCTGGCAATCTCAAGGAAGCTGAGAACAAACTACGAGACGCTGTGAAAGTCTTAGAATCTCTCCGTCCTGGATTGACTGATGCTAATAACGTATCTATTTTTGATACTCAAGTTCTTACCTACAACCTGCTGCAACAAATCCTCATTGCTCAAGATAAATTTGAAGCCGCCTTAGAGATTTCGGAGCAGGGAAGAGCGCGTGCTTTTGTGGAATTGCTGGCAAAGCGTCTATCTCCAGAAGCGGCTCTAGAATCAGCAAAGTCTAAGCCACCAACTATTGAGCAAATTCAAGAAATCGCTAAAACACAACAAGCAACACTGGTCGAATATTCGATTGTTCCTGATGAAGCATTCAAGGTTCAAGGTAAGCTTCGAGGTGAACCATCTGAACTGTTGATTTGGGTCGTTCAGCCAACTGGAAAAGTAACATTTCGTCGAGTTGACCTCAAGTTCTTACGACAATCGCAAAAACAGGCAGCAGATAATGCTCTAACAGCCTTAGATGAACTCGTTAACACTAGCAGAATATTGCAAGGTCCTCGGCTTCGCCGTGGAGAGGCGGCAAGAAAGCAACTGCATCAACTACTAATTGAACCAATTGCTGAATTTCTCCCGACACATCCTGAAGCGCGTGTCATTTTCATCCCCCAAGAATCCCTGTTTTTATTACCCTTTGCAGCACTACAAAATGCTTCGGGTCAATACCTAATTGAGAAGCATACAATCTTGACCGCTCCAGCCATTCAGGTACTGGATTTAACACACCAACAACGGCAACGCTTAGAGACACAATACAAGGAACCGCTTCAAGGAAAGGAGGTTTTAGTTGTAGGCAATCCCACAATGCCAACACTCAAGTTTGGGGAAACGGTTGAGCAATTGACACCATTGCCAGGTTCTGAAGAGGAAGCCAATGCGATCGCATCCTTATTAAACACCAAGCCACTCATCGGCAACCAAGCGACTAAAGTCAATATTGTGCAACAACTGCCCAAAATGCGTGTTGTTCACCTAGCAACACATGGGTTACTTGATGACATTAAAGAATTAGGTGTACCTGGTGCGATCGCGCTTGCTCCCTCAGAGAATGACGATGGCTTCCTCACGGCTGGAGAAATCTTAAACTTAAAGCTCAATGCGGAGTTAGTTGTCCTTAGTGGCTGTCACACGGGACAGGGAAAGATTACAGGTGATGGTGTCCTTGGGCTATCTCGTTCTTTAATTACCTCTGGGGTGCCAAGTGCGATCGTCTCTCTGTGGGCGGTGCCTGATACTGCCACGGCTTTATTAATGACCGAGTTTTATCGTCAGCTTGCCCTCAATACTGATAAAGCCCAAGCCTTACGAAGCGCGATGCTCACAACGATGAAACAATATCCCCAACCCATAAACTGGGCAGCATTTACACTAATTGGTGAAGCAAGTGGGAGCGGTTGATATTAGGAGGGGTTGATGTTGCAAGCCGAGGCAATTCTAGAGTTTTGGTTTGGTAAGCCGGATGAGGCAGATTATGGAAAGTCCCGGAAAGTTTGGTTTACCAAAAACCCAGAGTTTGATGATGAAGTGCGATCGCGTTTTCTCAACGTTCATAACCAAGCTGCAGCAGGTAAACTAAACGACTGGAATGCCACACCTCAAGGGTGTCTCGCGCTGATTATCCTGCTCGATCAGTTTCCTCGGAATATGTTTCGTGGTCAACCACAAGCCTTTGCTACTGACCCACAAGCTCTTGCTTACGCACGACACGCAGTTACTCAAGGCTTTGACAAAGAGCTGCCTAAACTGCAACGCTGGTTTGTCTATCTACCTTTTGAACACAGTGAGAATCTTGCAGATCAGCATCGGTGCGTTGAGTTGTGCGAACAACTCGGTGATGAACCTGAAATGCGTGAGGCAGTTGATTATGCTTACCGCCACCTGAGAGTAATTGAGCGCTTTGGGCGCTTCCCCCATCGCAACCGGATTCTTGGTCGAGAGACAACTCCAGAAGAAGCGGAATTTCTCAAGCAACCGGGTTCATCGTTTTAAGTTGAGAGACATTTCGGTGAGTTTGCTGATAGTCTGGTTTTTTGTCAGTAGTCAGTTGTCCCTTTCCCATTGCCAATAACCAATGACTCATGACGAATCGAGAGAATCTGTGCCAACTACTCCTGCAACTTGAGGGTCGTAGTTACAAAGCTTATCGAGATATCAAAGGACGTTACCAGTTTCCTGATTTCACTCTAATTATTGACCGTGTTCAGGGTGACCCTTTCGCCACTCCTAGTCAAGTACGAGTACAGCTACCGCAATCGGTTGCGGGTTTTCCTCCTCAGCTTTATCAAACCCCATCTCGTGAAGTTGCCTTACGAGATTACCTAACTCGTTCGTTTTACCATACTGCACAGGACATCAGTGGTCGTCGGGGTACGGGTAATAGTGGACTAATTGCGATCGCTCGTGTCGGACAATCTGTACTTGAGCGTACCACCGCGTTTATTTCGGATGAATTAGTAGAAGTGCGCTTCATTGTTGGCTTACCAGCACATGGGCGAAGTATTGTAGGGCGGCAGGCAGCCCAAATGCTGTGCGATGATATTCCCCAGATTGTTGACCAAGCTACCAAGTATCGATCACTAGATGCAACCGCAATTCTGCATCATGTCGAAACGGTTGAAGATGCAGACTGGTTGCGTCAGCAATTGGATGAGCGAGGATTGGTGGCGTTCATTCCTGATGGTGCAATTTTGCCTCGGCGTAGTGGTGTTGATGAACAACCTTTGCTCAATGATGCAGTAGCATTCCAATCCCCGGAGAAGTTGAGAGTCGAGTTCACTTGTCCGAATCGGGGTTTGATTACTGGTATGGGGATTCCTGCGGGTATCACTCTAATTGTTGGTGGTGGTTATCATGGCAAGTCTACTCTACTTAGAGCGATTGAATTAGGAGTCTACAACCATATTCCTAATGATGGGCGAGAACTGGTTGTTACTCAGCCAGCAGCAGTGAAGATTCGTGCTGAAGATGGACGCAGTATTGCGAGTGTCGATATTTCACCCTTTATTAACCAGTTACCTCAAGGTCGATCTACTCGTGAATTTTCGACAACCAATGTCAGTGGTAGTACTTCCCAAGCGGCAAATATCATGGAGGCACTGGAAGTTGGGACACGGTTACTGTTGGTAGATGAAGATACGGCAGCAACTAACTTTATGATTCGCGATCGCAGAATGCAGCAGTTGATTGCTAAAGACAAAGAACCGATCACACCGTTCATCGACAAAGTGCGACAACTATATAACGACTACGGTGTTTCGACAATTTTGGTCATGGGTGGGAGTGGCGATTACTTTGATGTAGCGGATACTGTGATTGCGATGGAAAACTTCCAACCTAGCGATGTTACTGAGAAGGCTAAAGTGATCGCTAAAGCTAACAGTACAGAACGCACTCCCGAAGGCGGCGAACAGTTTGGGCAAATTACGCCGCGTGTACTGTTACCAGAGAGTATCGACCCTAGTCGCGGTCAACGGGATGTAAAGTTGAAAGTCCGAGATGTAGACGAAGTAGTATTTGGTACCCAGGAGATTGACTTATCGGCAGTAGAGCAGATTGTGGAGACAGGGCAATTAAGGGCGATCGCAGAAGCTATAGTGTATGCTAAGCGGCACTATGTTAATGGGCATAGCACGTTGCCAGAAATTCTTGATCGCGTCATGGTAGATATTGAGCGACAGGGATTAGATATACTAACTCACTTCCCTCAAGGAGACTTAGTACTATTCCGCCGCTTTGAGCTTGCGGCTGCACTCAATCGCTTACGAACTCTGAAAGTGCGGTAAGCTGCCCTTTTAACTTCCAATCAGTTAATTGAATAGGGAATACACTAAATCAATGCGTTCCGATACTCAACTCCTCCCTCACCTCAGCGCTAAACAGGTGCGAGAGAATGGCAAGCAATATTACGTTGATGCCCAAGGTGCAAAGCTCCCAAGCGTTACAACCATTCTTAATGCCACTAAGCCACAAGAGGATAGAGACAGATTATTCAATTGGCAACAACGAGTTGGAGTAGCTGAAGCCAAGCAAATTTCGGGGGCGGCTTCGCGACGGGGTACAGGAACGCATAAGCAAATTCAACGCTATCTCGAAGGCAAAGATTCTCCTTGTCCTGATGCTATTCAACCCTACTGGCAAAGCATAGAACCAATTTTGCAAGATATCAGCCATGTCAGGTTGATAGAAGGTACTGTTTTTAACTATGACTTAGGCTATGCAGGAAGAGTAGACTGTGTTGCTAGCTTTAGGAATATTCCCTGTATCTGTGAGTGGAAAACGGCGGACAAACCTAAAGGTTCAGTAGAGCGTTTGTACGATTATCCTCTGCAAATTGCTGCTTATTGTAGTGCTGTAAATCATTATTACCAAGACTATGATATTAAGCTGGAGCATACGATGCTTGCTGTAGCAATTCCAGGACTACCTGCTGAATTGTTCTGGTTTGAACCTGAAGTGATGCAGACTTTCTTGCAGCAATGGGAGGAGCGAGTTGCGGCATTTTGGAAGCGTAGAAGTTAACTAATACCACACAAGTAAAGTGTTATTTTTTTTCTGATTATTATTTATTTTTCTTTTTAACAAATAACAAATAACAAATAACAAATAACAAAAACTACCATGTCCAGAGCCAATATCATTCAGCCAGATCAGTCCTACACTTTTGCTGACTACTTCAAACTAAACTTTGCCCCGCGAGACATCCTGGCATACTTTGATGCAACCCTTCAAAAACAGCATCTCGACTTTCCCCGCTCTGAACGCCACCTCGATCGCTTAATCGACTTGAAGCAGCGGATTGAAGAGAGCCTACCCCTGCTTACTCTCACCAGTGAAGCAGCTCGCCGGGAATTCTTGATTGCTCCTGTCCTGACAGATGTTCTGCATTATACCCAAGCAACTTTGAATGTTGAGTACCCTGTTGCGGTTAGTAATCAGTTAAAAGGTTCTCTCGATTATTTCTTGCAAACTCAGCAAACTGTACTGGTTATAGAGGCAAAAAATGAAGACTTAGAACGTGGCTTCGTGCAGTTAGCTGTCGAATTTATTGCTCTGGATCAATGGTTGGATTCAGAGCAAGCTGTCTTGCAAGGGGCTGTTTCTACCGGAACTATCTGGCAATTTGGGACTTACAATCGTCAAACCCGTCAGGTGTTTCAAGACTTAAACTTGTATCGTGTTCCGGCTGATGTCGAAGACTTGCTTCGCATCCTCGTTCATTTACTAGAGTTCTGATACCAAGTTCAAAAATGTTTGCGGCAGATGGAAAGCAGGGGAAGCAGGGGGTGCAATTTGTAGCAGTCATTCATTCAGACTAGAAAAATTGAGATTATGCTTCAAATGTCCACTCTTGTGTACCAATTTTGATGACATTTCCAGGCGTGAGCCAGAATTGTTGATTGGGAGCAAGCCGTTGTCCACCAACATAAGTACCATTGGAACTGCTCAAATCCGTTAGTTGGTATCGGACATTACCCTGTGGGTCAGTAAATTGGCTAATTAAGGCATGGTTGCGCGAACACAGAACATCATCTAGGACGAGAGTGTTGTTGGGTTCGCGTCCAATGGTGAAGGGGTTGGTTGATAAAATGGCGATCGCACCCGATACCCGATGCACCAAACGCGCTTTGGTAACTCCTCCTGTCTCCAGCACCGTCGGGGCAAGCATCGGTCTATCTCGAACTGGCAGACTTGCTTGAACAGGTTGCCCTTCAATCGCAAAAGTTGTCGCTTCTAGAGTGGCACCGAGGGCAGGTTCATTGGCGTTAGGGTCACGACCAGAAACAATATTTACCTGCTGTACAGGTGGTGGAGGGATTTCTGGACGACCCGCTTGTGCAATCTGCATTTTCAGCGTCGCTTCGTGTTCGGCTTCCTGACGGGCACTCAATCCCTCAACCTGACGAATTATTCCACGAGTTTGAGGGAAGCTGATATCGCTCACTCGCACATCTTCTAAGGCAAAGCCTAAGGCGTAGGATACTTCCGAATGGTCGAGCAAGTACTGCCGGACTTGCACTCGTCCATGAGTTGTTAATTGTTCAACACGCATCTGACCAATTGCAACTCCCAGATTATCCTTAACTGCACTTGTAAGAGCGGCAATCGGGTCGGATAACTCCAAGGCAACCCGCTTCGCATCCACGACTTGGTACATCACATTCAGGGAAACATTAACTAAGTACTGGTCGCGGGATAAAAAGTCTCCCTGAGACACAATCTCTAGGTTCCGAACCTTGGTATCTACCAAAACCAGTTGGCATTGTTCCAGGAAGGGCAGAGCAAAGCTGAAATGACGCCCCGGAATGAGGGTTCGTACTAGCCGACCATTTTTAACTAATAAACCTGTGCGACCTGCCCCAATGAAGTCCATGCTCCAGCCAGCCCAGCGTTCGGGGGTCAGTGTTTGAATCAGCGGGGAAGAATTACCAGACATTGACTATATCCACAGGAGTAATTGGACAAGTGTCTCCCTTTTAACACTAGCAAAGCTTCTCGTCGTTATTGGGCCAGTGCGATCGCGTTTACATTAGCGCTCTTCACAAAATCATTCATTTGGATACAGTCTAATGCGCCCTTAGACAGGGTTGGTTAATAAAAAGCTACAATAAGTTATAAAAGTATACACTTTGTTCTACTTAACTTAGATTTATGCGAAATGCTATCTTCCCTACAAAGGGGCTAATCCACTCACTAATTGACCCCTTTTTAGGAATCCTTATTGCTTCTACACTAATCCTCTTATGGTTAAGCAGTTTGATCGTCCTTCTTTCTATTGATGTTTCTCAGATTCCTCTGATTTGGATAGTACCTGCTGTGCTGGGAAGAGCATTTTTGCATACAGGAATATTCATTACGGCACATGACGCGATACATGGGACTATCTTTCCTCAAAATCGCCAAATCAACGATTTTATTGGCTCTCTTGCAGCAAGATTGTATGTGCTGTTGCCTTACAAAACACTTTCAGAAAAGCATCGGTTGCATCACCGCTTTCCTTCGAGTGAAAAAGACCCCGATTTTTGTGAACGAGGACAAAATAACCCGTTTTTATGGTATGTCAAGTTCATGAAAGAGTACTTAGATGGTAAACAAGCATGGGTTTTACTCATTGGCATGAGCGTCATCTTTTACTCACTGCTTTGGGGGCTACATATTCCGATGAGTAATCTCATCCTGTTCTGGCTTTTACCCCTTTTCCTCAGTTCAATTCAGTTGTTTTACTTCGGCATTTTCTTACCTCATCGCCGACCTAAAGCTGGTTATACTAATCGTCATTGTGCCAAAAGTAGCTACTATTCTATCTTCTGGTCTTTTGTAACTTGCTATCACTTTGGCTACCACTGGGAACATCATGAATATCCTAATCTTCCTTGGTATAAA
The DNA here is from genome assembly GCF_014849525.1 of Microcoleus sp. FACHB-SPT15. Taxonomy (NCBI): domain Bacteria; kingdom Bacillati; phylum Cyanobacteriota; class Cyanophyceae; order Oscillatoriales; family Microcoleaceae; genus Microcoleus; species Microcoleus sp. FACHB-SPT15. The sequence goes on from NZ_JACJNU010000068.1 coordinate 115,265, forward strand.
TTACCGTTGGCTGTGAGAAGCTAGATGAATCAAAAGAGCGATCGCACCTCACCTAAGAAGAATGGTACTGACATAAGAGCCTTGAAATAAATTTCACCCCTCAAAGCGATGTCAAGCTAAAGCTTACTACATCAGCCTTCAACCCGTTTTAACGGGTTTTAGCTTTTAGCCCGTTCGCGTTCGCGAAGCGTTCTCGAAGAGTAGCGTTCCCGTTCCCCGTAGGGGTTCCCGAAGGGTAGGGTACTTTAGTTCAGGGCTTAAGTCGAATGGCACTGACTTAAGGAAAATCAGGCAGCAAGCTTACGCTTGAGAACATCACGGTTCGTAACAAGTTGTAAGCCATCAAATGCACATAGATTTCTTTGCGAACCATTTCTGGAGTTTTGCCGCGCAGCAACTCCATACCTAAAGTGGTTTTTAGATGACGTAGATCTACCTCAACTTGCCAGCGCCACTGGTAAAGTTGAGCTAGCTTGGCTTTGGTATAAACCTTGGCATCTACTAAGGTGGTAACCACAATAATTTCTTTGGAGCGAAAACCCTTTTGCTGAATCAGCAGATGCACTTCTCGCACCTGGACTTGAGCAGGAAGTTTGGCAAATTCATCGTGACTCATGCCTGGAGGACGGCGCTTGGGCTTGCTCCAAGTAACGATATGGTCTCCAATCCTTAGTTTTTTGCCCCGTCGAAAGTCACTTTTACGACTTTGATGTTTACGAAACACGCCATCAGCAGAGTATCGCTGCACTAGTACCAAGTCTACATAGCTACCGAAGGCACGGTCGGCTAACACAACATCTCCAGGCACAAGCTTGGGATAGAGTTGGCTCTTCTAGTTAGATTTCATAAAAAAGTTGGTTGCTGAATTTCAATAGTTCCCTTGAAATGCTCAAGCTGGCTCTAGACTGGACACAGACGGTGCAAAAGATTTGTCAACTGCTGCCCATCTTCAAGATAGGTTACGTACTCAGCTTCATCCACTTGAACGTCCTTCCCTTCCATGTCCGCTCCATAGCGCTCTGCCATAACAATGATCAGCGTGTGATTCGCAATGCCTGTACTTTTGCAGATGCGCTGTCCCATAGCCGCATATTCTTGTATCGATTGCCCAACTTGGTTGAGGAGAATCAGGTCAGGGCAAAAACTTCCGCCCTTTGTTCGTTCGATCGCGTCTGCTTCATTGAGCGCGACGACGACATGGTAGCCTTGATTGCGAAGGTTCTGACTTAAGAGGGGTCGAACCTCATCATCCTCTTCGACTAGCAAAATTGTCGGTGGGGTGTAGGTTTCATTCATGCCTAACCTCTGTGCCTAATTCCTAGTAAGCGATCGCGTTCGTTTTTAACGGTTCTAAAACACTCGCAGGAAAATGCTTCTAGTCCAGCCTGGTTGAGGATGTGGATGCGACCCCGATTGTACCGGATTAGATCCCTGTCCTGGAGATTTTGGGCAGCTTGGGTAACTCCAGCACGGCGCACGCCCAGCATATTAGCAATAAACTCATGTGTTAGCCTCAGCTCGTCTGAAGTGATTCGGTCGTGCGCCACAATAAAGACCGCCGCAGGCAAGTTAGAGGGCAATTGAGAAACGATGGTTTCAAATGCTTTGAGTCCTCCGGCTGATGCTCCGATGACGATGATGTCTGGCTTTAACACCCAATGCTCCTTATCGTTGCGGGTTTCAGGCTACCCTAATTTGGTAGGCTAACACGCTGACTGGGCGTGCAACACTTCCTGAAGGGCGAGTTCCCCAATGAGATCCCCGACTTTTTGAAAAAGTCGGGGATCTAAGCAACGGGCAGTGAAGCGATCGCATCAACTAGCACTTTACAGCTACTACACCGTTTCAGGTTTCTTTTGGGACTCTAACCACATACGGTGAGCCGCTTCATCTCCTCCAAACGAATCAACCGAAACTTGACGTTCAGGCATCGGTTTAAGAGGGGCATTGATGGGACTGTGCTTGCAGTAGCAAATTACAATCATGTCAAAATCCATGCCAACTGGAATATCTGGTGTGTAGGTTTCGACCCGTGTAACTTCCCAATCACTCTGACGGTAATGGGTTGATGATTCAGGGTATTTAGACTCAACAAACTGCTCAACTCGGATAAACTCTGGCGGACGGTAGCCAGGTTCAGGTAATGGCTTATCGGAGCAATCGTAATGCTCAAACAGCGTTTTCGTGAGAGAGCCAGAGTGAGCATATTTGCGATCTTTCCATCCGGGTTGACGTTTTTCAGCACGAAAAACAATCCATTTACGCATTAATCTTCCTCCTTTTTGGTGTCGTAATAGGATTTTGGGAACTCAGTTTTTCCTTCAAACACACAATCGACCTCAAGCATGGGATTGCCTGTTTTCTCGACATCAACCAGTTGCCAGCCATATTTCTCAGCCATTTCCTCACAGCAGTCTGGATCGGCTGCTGCATGGCGTGACTTATTTTCGTCTTCGTCGTACCTAGGTTTTGGCATTGCATCGCACCCCTCACACTCCCCAAGTTATCAGTGACAATAGCTAGATAGCCAATCTGCGCTAGCTCTTGTCAGGCGTTGCCCGCCCGCTTTGCTAACAGAGCCACTCCGAAGAGAGCAGCAGCGCTGACGCTCGAAGACTCGCTAACGCTTCGCTATCACTAACGCAGCATAGCCACTAGAATAGCGGCTACCAGACATGACCCCCAGACGCACTTCCAAGAAATCTCAGCCCAACACCTCTGATGGCAAAGTCAAGAGTGACAATCAACAGAACAATCCAGATGAATTATTTCCAGTGGTTGGAATTGGAGCCTCGGCGGGTAGATTGGAAGCGTTTACTCAACTGCTGAATCATTTGCCAACCGATACGGGTATGGCGTTTGTCATGATTCAGCACATGGCTTCAGAGCATGAAAGTGCGTTAAGCGTGATTCTTGGCAGGGCAACCGAGATGCCCGTGCATGAGGCGCAGGATGGGATGGCTGTCGCACCGAATCAAGTTTATGTGATTCCACCGAATGCAAGCATGACTGCAGAAAAAGCTCCTGCCCATCTTCCACTACGGTCTTAAGTCCACGGGCTTTCTCATGTTAGGCACGTCGGAAACGGTGGGTGACTTTACAGACTTGTTTACCCTATGCGACAAAAAAAACAAAATTTATGCCAAAAAGCTGATAGCGACTCGGCTTAACATTGATTTGGCTGACAGTTCCTATCCTTCGGTAACTACCCCCCCTCAAGTCTCTGTGATCGAGCAGCTCCCAAGCGACATGGAATTGCAGAGAGAGGCAGACCGGATTGTCTTGAATTACTATGCCCCGGCAGGTGTTGTGGTAGACATGAACCTGGAGATTCTGCAATTTCGAGGACAGACCAGTCCTTATCTGGAACCCGCTCCGGGTCGGGCAACCTTGAACCTGCTGAGAATGGCAAAAGAAGAATTGCGGCGAGAGCTACAGACTGGAATTTACCAGGCAAGACAGCAAAAGCTGTCGATCAAACGTGAAGGCATACAGGTGAGAGAAGGCGATGCGACTGGGTCGCCGCTACGCGAACGCATCCGGCAGATCACCATTAATATCATTCCGTTCCAAATTGGGGAGACACAAGAGTGTTACGTGAGCAACGATTTGCAGAATCTCCTCAACAGTATCAATATCCCGATTTTGATGTTAGGAGCTGACTTACAGATTCGGCAGTTTACTCCAGCCGTCGAAGGCATTTTCAACCTGATTTCAACGGACATCGGGCGACCGTTGAGCGACATTACCCATAAGTTGAACGTGCCTAACTTAGAGCAAGAGATTTTAGAGGTAATTCGCACGCTCAACTTGAAGGCGGCTGAAATTCAAGATCGAGACGGGCATTGGTATCACCTGCGGATTCGCCCCTATCGGACAATCGACAACAAGATTGATGGGGCTGTGTTGGTGTTGATTGATATTGACAACCTCAAACGTAGTAATGCTCAATTGATGGAAGCGAGAGATTATGCCGATGCGATCGTGGAAACTGTTTGGCAACCTCTGATCGTACTCAATCAAGACCTGCGGGTGATTGCCGCCAGTCGTTCGTTCTATGATGCGTTTCAGGTTGCACCAGTTGAAATAGAGCAGCATTTGATTTTTGAATTGGGCAACGGACAGTGGAACATTCCCCAATTGCGATCGCAGCTAGAAGAAATTCTTGCTAGTAATACCCAGTTTCAAAATTTCCAGGTCGAGCATCAGTTTGAGCAGATTGGGCATAAAGTCATGCGGCTCAAGGCTCGCAAGTTGCCTAGGATTAACAATATACAGATGATATTGTTAGCGATCGAGGACATCACTGAGTCTCATCGGTTAGAGACAGAACCTAGCTAATAAGATTGGTTCAAGTGAAAGGCAGAGCAAAAAAGGGTATTAACAGGTTAGTAAAAAGGTGTGCGGAGCGTACTCTTCTAGTGGGAGTGGAATCCTCCAAGGTGATATTACGTCAAACTGACCTTTTTACCTAAAGTATGTCGGTCTTATTTTTGAATCATTTGGTAATTTAAATCACTGCTCAAAAGTGGTATTTCTTACTAAAAATTTCCTTTCAATAATTAGCAACCTATAGCACTAACTTATTAATCATACGCCAATTTGTGGTATCTAATACCGATAAGCCTCAGTCGCGGAAGTAGGAAATCGGCTGTAATGATGGCATAGCATTAATCTGGCTAATCCCGAAAATTTACAGGATAGAGAAAGCCAAAACTCGACGCTTATTGAGAATGAACCCGACCTTGTTGAAAAGGATTGATAAGCCGCTCTAAATTGTGCTTGAGATGTTTAAACAGTGTGAAATGAGAGTAAGAGAAATTGAACTCTCGTTAGAGGCTCAAGGAGGGCGCTAGGGCGAAATTTTTCGTTAGATCATCAAGGAAAACACGATCACAGAGGTTCAGCAGTTCTACCTCGGTCTGCGTCTGTCGCATCCGCCGCAGGAAATCTCCCGTCTCGTCAACAAACATGGCAATGTAGTTGAGGAACATTTTGAGATAGCCGACGCGCGATCGCATTGGCATGGTTGCTGCCGTGGGGGTTTGCCATAAGCGATCAATATAGTTGCGTACCTCGACTAAAGGAACGGGCGTGAGCGGTTCTCCTCGCAAAGCCTGCCGAATTTGATTAAAAAGCCAAGGATTCCCGATCGCCCAACGTCCCACCATCACTCCCGCCGCGCCCGTTTGAGAAAGCACATCTAGGGCGGTTGTCGCTGAGTGGATATTGCCATTGGCAAGCACTGGACAATCAACCCGTTTGACCGCTTCAGCAATCAAATCATATTTCACTGCCCCGTGGTACATATCTTTCACCGTGCGACCATGCAAACTCAGCAAATCAATGCTGTGGCGATTAATTAGATCGAGAATGGAGTAAAAGGTATCTGTATTTTCAAAGCCTACACGCATCTTGACCGTCAAAAGTCGATCACTGACAGCCGAACGCAGTTCTCTCAAAATCCGATCCACTTTTTCGGGTGAGAGTAGCAATCCACCTCCAACATTTTTGCGATAGATTCTCGGTGCTGGACAGCCCATGTTCAAGTCAACTCCAGCGATATTGTAGTTGCACAGCTCAATCGCTGTTCTAACTAAGTCGGGAATGCTTTCGCCAATCATTTGAGCAAAAATCGGGCGACCCGTGTCGTTTTCGGTGATGGCTGCCAGAAGGCTGCGATTGAGCCTAGAGGTATCATTGACGCGGAAGTACTCGGTGAAGAAGTAGTCAGGACTACCGTAATGGGCAATGACCTTCATAAACCAGTGGTTTGTCACATCCTGCATGGGTGCAAGAGCGGTAATGGGTAGGTCTTTCTGGAGCAATGGGGGGAGCAATACCTGGGACATAGAGATTCCAGCGTTCGACAAAGTCTCACTGTATCAACTAGGGTAGTCGGTAGGGCTTCCTCTGTATGCGCTCGCGCATCACCTCATTGAACACGACCCGGACGGCGTAGTGTGGACTTGGGATGGCACAGTGCGAATCGTTGGCTAGAAACCAATCCTGTTAAGGATTAGGGGGATTAGCCGCAAGGTATAGAACCTTGACAACTGAATGACCATGTAGGTGAGAGTCAATATCCTAGAACC
>NZ_JACJNU010000069.1:0-29035 GCF_014849525.1 Microcoleus sp. FACHB-SPT15
ACATGCCTTTAGTCTGTCGTTGCTGCATCTTCTCCATAGCCCAATTGTCCAGTACGGCTACACTTGAGGCTCTTTATTTGGCTACTGGGTCATCCAAATGACCGAACGGTGAGACAGTAAGTTGAGCGACTTGATAGATGCGATCGCTCCCAAAAGTGTCATTGGTTATTGGTTATTAGTTATTGGTATTCTTTAACGAACAACAAATAACAAACAACAAAGCCTCGCCTTTACTGAATCAGCAAATCTTCCAACTCTACTGCGCCTAGAGATTTCAGCGTTGCTTTCTGCACTGCCGTTAAACCAGTAACGCCAGTAATATTCATACCCTCGTAGAATCTAGTTGCTCTCAACGTTTTTAGCTCACTGCCCGTCTTGACATCCCAAAGCTTAATAGTTTCATCGTCACTGCCACTTGCCAAGGTTTGACCATTAGAACTCATGGTAACCGCTCGTACCCAATCACTATGACCTTGCAAAGCTTTGTCGCATTGACCGCTACCTACATCCCATAACCTTATTGTTTGGTCAGCACTGGCACTAACTAGAGAGTATCCATCTGGGCTGAAAGCGACTGAACTCACCCAATTAGTATGTCCCTGCAATATACTTAAGCATTGACCTGTGCTAGCTTCCCACAACCTTATTGTTTGATCTTCACTGCTGCTAGCAATGAGTTTACCATCAGGACTAAAGGCAACAGAACGAACTCCATCAGCATGTCCCTGTAACGTTCTCAAAGCCTGACCTGTGCTAATGTCCCACAGCCTTACAGTTTGGTCATTACTGCCGCTAGCCAGAAATTGTCCATCAGGACTAAAGGCAACTGACCAAACCCAATTGGTATGTCCTTGTAAGGTTCTCAAACACTGACCTGTACTGACATCCCAAAGTCTTACCGTTTGGTCATCGCTACCACTAGCTAGAAGCTGCCCATCAGGACTGAAAGCAACTGACCAGACCCAATCGGTATGGGCTTGCAAGGTTCTCCAACACTGACCCGTACTGACTTGCCAAAGCCTCACTGTTTGATCAGCACTACCACTGGCAAGAGTGTGACCGTCGGGACTCCAAGTCACTGACCAGACTTGGTTAGTATGCCCCAGCAACGTCTTTAAGCACTGATCGGTGCTGACCTGCCAGAGCCTTATGGTAGAGTCATCATAGCCACTAGCAAGAATGCGATCGCCAGCACTAAAGGCAACTGACCGTACCCGATTGGTATGTCCCTGCAAGGTTCTTAGAACTTGACCCGTATAAACATCCCAGAGCCGAACAGTTTGATCACTACTGCCACTGGCAAGAATATGACCGTCGGGACTCCAAGCCACTGACCAAACTTGGTTGGTATGACCTTGTAATGTTTTCAAACATTGACCCGTATTCAGCTCCCAAAGTCGGACAGCATAGTCATCATCACTACTGGCAATAAGGTAACTGTTGGGACTGAAGGCAATTGAGCGGACTCCATTGCTATGCCCTTGCAACGTTCTCAAGACTTGACCATTGCTGACATCCCAGAGCTTAATTGTTTTATCTTCACTACCACTAGCCAAAAATTGCCCATTGCCACTGAAGGCGACTGACCGGACTTGACCCGTGTGTCCTTGTAAAATTCTGTGGGTTTGACTAGTGCTGAAATCCCACAACCTCACAGTTCCGTCAGCACCACCACTAGAAAGAAATTGACCATCAGGACTGAAAGCAACTGACCAAACTCGACTAGTGTGTCCCTGCAAAGTGTCTAAGGTTTGACCTGTGCTAGCATCCCAAAGCCTGACTGTATGATCTTCACTGCCGCTAGCAAGCCTGCAACCGTCAGGACTCCAAGCCACTGACCAGACCCGGCTAGTATGTCCCTGCAAAGTTTTCAAGCATTGACCCGTACTAGCATCCCAAAGCCTAACTGTATGATCGGCACTGCCACTGGCGATGATTTTACCATCAGGACTAAAAGCGACTGAGCGAACCCAATTAGTATGTCCCTTGCAGGTGACAAGAGGTTTGCTATCTGCAACTTGCCACAAGCGAATCTTACAATCTGCATCACCTGTTGCGATAAGTTTGCGATCGGGGCTGAAGGCAACTGAGAGAATACTGCTAAACGTTTGAGCAAAAACACACTTAGCTAAATCAGAGTTTTGGAAGTTGACTTGATGCAAGTTCATATGTCTGAGGTCAGCTTGCCAAAGCGTTAGCTTAGAAAAATCTCGACCCCTGAAATCGATTTGCAACTGCTGCATAAGATTGAATAGGTTACCCGCCGCATATCCAGTTTCTAGAGCGGGCTTTCCTTGCAGTCTTAATAGAATTTGATTTAGCTGTTTTTCCAAACAACTTTTATTATGAAAAGCCGTCAGCAGTTGCTTGGCAACAGGTTTGAGAATTAGGCGAGTTTGGGTATTCCGAATGTAGTCTTTTGCTTGAGCTTTGATTAAAGCATGGCTCTTGAATAGGGTAAGTTCTTGAGTAACGATTTCTTGAACTACCTGCTTGATAAGCTGTTCGGTCATGTACTCCATGACGACAGGCTGCTGGGTGAAGCGGTTTGAGGTTTTTTCAATTGGCGTAAGTGTAGCTTTTTCGATTAGCGATCGCCTCATCAGAGAAGCCAGCGCTTCTAGTAATTCACTGGAGGACATTTTTGGTACTAAATCCTCTTGCAGTTCTAGAAATGACACTGGCTCACGATTGATGGCTAGCCAGTACATTACCTCTTTTTCTAAAGAACATAGGCGGTTAAACTGCCGATCTAGTAAATTACGAATATCATCAAAAACTAAGGTACCTTGCTCTAATAAGCTTAGGAACTTAGAAACATCACTATCAAATAAGTCCCGGATAACTGGAGCTACCATTTTCAAGGCTAAGGGATTCCCAGCATAGTGTTTGATTACTGCTCCCCACTCTGATTCTGACCCTAAGAAGAACCACCGAGATTGAAAGATTTTTTGTCCTTCTACTGTAGGCAAACCCGTGAGTTGTAAGGAGCGCACAGGTGAGGTTAGTCCTTCCTGTGCTGCCAGTTCTTTCGGTTTCTCACGACTGGTTAATACTAGACAACTATTGTGCCGTTCTTCTCCCAGCCGTCTGAGGAATTCTCCATATTCCTCATATCCTTCTTGGTAGAGAGTAGTACGCTCACCCCCTCGTAGAATTGACTCAGCATTATCCAGAACCAACAAACATCGGTTTTGGCGTAGATAGTGCATTAGACGTGAAATTCTCCCATCTACAGTTTCTGGTAAATTCGTTTCCTGCCCTCTAGAGATGAATTGAATTAACTCTGCGGTGAGTTCTTTAAGTGGTAGCGCGTTGCGGAGACTTCGCCAGATAACGTAATCGAAATGCTCCTGAATTCGTTCTGCCATTTTGACAGATAGAGCAGTTTTCCCCATACCACCCATCCCCAATAGCATGACTAGACGGCAGCGTTCAACAACAATCCACTGCTCTAGCCAATTAAGTTCTTCTACCCGCCCAAAGAAAACTGAGACATCAATTGCCTCTCCCCAATCTTGAAACTGATTAGCCGTGACTCTATCAGTAGTTGTGATGTAAGTAGTGAAGCAACTCTGACTAGCTTGAGGGGTTTTAACCTGACTGGTAGCCGTTGTGTCAGATAGGGCAGCAGTTGCATAAATCTGTCGCGCACAACGTTTCAGAACTGACTGGGCATTAATCTTGGTAACCTTCTCCCCAAGTGCTTTTGAGAGCATCTGCCACAGCTTGGAACCCGTGTCCTTGATGTAGCCCATGTCATAACCAGAGCTTCTAGCAATGTCTCCGTATGACTGTCCTTCCCAAGCTTGCCGAAATACGAGTTCTTGAACTTTATTTAAGCGTCCTTGGTCTAGAACTCTCTCGACAATCAAAAGCGCTTCTTCAACAGTCATTTACTAAAGCCTTAAGCGTAATTTCTTTGTAGGAATGATTATTAAATATCTTGGAACAGTGAATTAAAGCTAGGTAGCTGTGGTATTTATCACCCTTTTCTTTGCCATTTATGCAATAAGACTATTTGACAAGAGGTTGGCTGAAATATTCGCGTCTCTTAGATGCAACCGACTCGGATAAACAGGGTTCATTAGATCTGTACGCAAACTCTCCCTGGAGAAAAATGTGAAAAGCTGAAACCCTGCGTTAGTAGTAACTTCATTCATTTATCTACAGTTGCTTGCAGTTTCGCTCCGGACAACGATCTGACTTTTCTATGACTGTAACTCTGACATTCTTCTGACCTTTTCCGACTGCCGACCTGTGGAGGTGGTAGTTATTCTGGCTTCATCTCAATCAAATTCTGTGATTGAAGATTTAATTTTCATTGCTCAATGAGGTGAACCTTTCAACAAGGCAATCAATTAGTTCATAGGAGTGATAAATGCGATTTTCAGGAATGAAAGACACTTATCAGCAACTTTGGCGCACTGTTGTGATAACTGATTTAAGCGCTACTGATGCAGTTGTTTCCAAAATCATATCCAACCAGGGTAGGTACAAACAGGCACAGCGTGAAAGTGGCGTGTGGTGGCCAGTCATTGCTGTCATACATAGCCTTGAGGCTTCACTGTCCTTTAAAGGACATCTCCACAATGGCGATTCTCTCAACGCCAGAACCAAGAACGTTCCAGCCGGAAGACCAATTTCAGGTACTCCCCCTTTTACCTGGGAAGAGTCGGCGGCAGATGCTTTGGCAATGAAACGCACAGATGAGGTGAATTTTTTAGATACTCCAGAAGAAATCCTCTGGTACTGTGAAAGATACAATGGCTGGGGCTTCCAGACAGGTGCAGGACGCAACACTACACCACCACGACGTTCACCATACCTCTGGTCTAAGACTAATCATTGGATTAAAGGCAAGTACACCTCAGACGGTCGCTTCAATCCGAATGCAGGTTCTTTACAGGTAGGCGTTGCTGCTATCCTCAAGCGACTTGAACAACTCGGACATATTAGCTTCGATCCATTACAACCTACTGTAGTGCCACTGACTAATGGGCAAAGACCAATCCTTCGTTTTGGCGACAACGGGTTTTGGGTTGGTGTTGCTCAACATACAGTTAATGGCTGTGGATTTGGACCTCTCACTGTTGATAACGATTTTGGCTCAACCACAGAGCGCATCATCATGCAATTTCAAAGAAGTGTGGGACTGAATGACGATGGTGAGGTGGGATCACTAACTTGGGCGGCGCTGGATGCACACGCGAAACTATCGGGTTGGGAACCGTTGAGCGGTTCTTCACAGCCAGCACTGACAACCTCTGTTGCAGCAGCACCCAGCCTTTGAATAGTCCTTATAACCTATCCAAAAATCACTTGGCTATTTTCAAGGATAAAACTCAGCAGAAATAACCTAATGGTTTTTGAATACTCTTTCCGCTTTCAGCGTAAACATTACCTATTTGGGAATTTAGAGCCATGCGTTTACAAACTTTTTACAATGCCAAACTAAACAACCAGACTGTAGACTATGGCATTGAAGCAATCGCAGCAGACAAAGAATTAGCCACACATATTCAAGAGGTTCTCATTTGGCTCAAGTTTCTAGATCCACCTGCTGACGGTAAGTTTGGTCCAATTTCTTCTGGCGCTCTAGTTGAGTTTCAGGATGTAATGAAGTCATCAGAACCAGCAGTGGCTGAGGAAAGGGGGTTTCTCGGACTGGTGACGGCCAAGTTATTGATTGAGATATCTCCTGATAAAGTACCTAAACCAGATGTGGATCTCAGCAAAAATAACCTGGAAGCCCGCATCATCCGATATATGTTGAAGATGAATTACCGTGTTTCTGTAGGAGCGCAAAGGTACAACATCGTATATGTCGAGGGAATGAATGCGGACGGTAGCCTGAATAACGATGCTCCTAACCAGTTTAACGACCGCCGTATGGTGATTGAGATTCCAAATGAAGTACCAATTCTCAGGCAAAACTGGGAAGCTACAACAGAACCTGGTACGGCTTACACTCTCAACCCAATGGGAAGGGGCATAAAATTTGGCGCGGCTCGGATTGCTTTTGGACAATATAAGGCTTGGCAAGTAGGTACACACTGGGGTAGTGGTGCTGAGCCACATGAAGCCCTTGTTCAGACATCACCTGTCTCTGTTTACCGGGACAAAAACAAAGATTTTATTCGTACAGGTGACTTTCTAGATACAGGCGACTTTGAAATTAATCAGCACCACGGCTTTGATTATCCACGCAATGACATTGGTTACGCTGGTGCAGGCTGTATTGTGGGACGTACACGGCAAGGACACAGAGAGTTTATGGAACTAATCAAGCAGGACAAGCGTTACCAGCTCAATAAAGAATACAGGTTTGTAACAACAATCATGCCTGGAGATGACTTAGTAAAGCAGTTCCCAGCCTAGTTAATAACGAGGGCGCTGCCTGCCCTACTTGGAGAATTCTGTTACTAGAGGTTCATTAGTTGCTCACGGGTAATACATGACTCAAAAGAGCGATCGCACATTCCAATCCACAGTTAAGGTGTGCGATCGCTTCCAAAGAGTCCGGGTAGTTGTGAATTCAAGCAGAAAGTAAGTGTATCTGCGGCAAACCTAAGATTTATCCATGTGATCGCCTCATAAATCTCAAATTATGAGCGCGTTTCTAAATTAAACAATCAATTTGACAAAAGGAATAACACTATGCCAGCTAAACTTGTTGCCATTGGTGATAGTTTGACCCAAGGTTTTACAAGCGGGAGTATCTATCAAACAGAGTTTTCCTACCCCGCAATGATTGCTCAGTGTCTAGGTGATACTAACTTTCGGAGTGCTGACTTCACAGGTGAAGGCGGTTTCCCCCTCAACATAGAAAAGGTCTTGCGACTACTTGTTGACAGATATGGCTCTAAAGTTAATTGGCATGAAGTGATTCCTGCGGCTTTAAGTGTGCGTAGCCTTCTTGATCGGGTAGAAGATTACTGGGAACGAGGAGAAGGCAACCAACCTTCAGCAACAGGTTCTCTTCATCACAATTTGGCAGTTTTCAGTTTCCAGTTGGGTGACTGCGATACTTTAACTGAGGCAATTTGTCGCCGTGCCATTCCTGAACCCACGGATAATGCCTTGAAGCAAATTCCTGAATTTCCAATGTATCGTGCAGCGCGGCGAACATTGAATCCTAGCTTTGACAGCCAATTAGAGAATCTTTCACAAATTGCAGCCGCTAAAGCGATCGCTCAAACTGGAGGTGGGATTGAGAATCTCATTTTCTGGCTAGGTGCAAATAACTGTCTCGGTACTGTTACAGAACTGAAGATCAGATGGTCAACCGAAGACGATATAAATAAGTTAGCCCACGAGCGGACGTGCAATCTTTGGCGTCCTGAACATTTTCAAAAGTTGTTAGATCGAATTGCCCCTCAAATTGATGCCATTGGCGCAACTAATGTATTTATTGCAACTGTTCCTCATGTAACGATTCCACCAGTGAGTCGAGGAGTAACTCCAGGAAAAACAGGTCTGGATGCAGTTGACTCCAATGGCTATTACGAGTTTTACACGCGCTTTTGGGTTTGGGATGACGAGTTTGGCAAAGCACCCCACAAGTACCCTTACCTTGTTAGTGAAGAGGCTCGTAAGATTGACTCAGTAATTGATTCGTACAACCAGTCAATTAGATCTGCCGCCAAACAATATGGCTGGCACGTTGTCGATATTTGTGAAAAGCTTGATCAACTCGCTTTCCGCCGACAGGGGGGACAAGTACAATTTCCCTTCGCTCAAGGATTCATCAATGCTCTTCAGGCTAACCCTAATACTCAACGCCGAGTTTCTGCCAGCGGGCAACCCTTGGTGGACACACGATTTTTAGGGCTTTTTCCTAATGAAACCGATCTACTGAAGAAATTCAGAGGTGGGTTAATTGGTTTAGATGGCTTTCACCCAACTCCGATTTGTTATGGATTAATTGCCCATGAATTTCTTCAGATTATGCAGGGTGCAGGAGTTGCTATTAATCAGCCTCCAAACTGGTGGGATGACATTATTACTGCCGATACTCTTTTAACTGATCCACCACCAAACCTGGCGCACTTAAATGACACTCTCGGTTTTCTTTACCATCGGACTCCCTTACCGAAACTGATTAAGAGTTTCGGCGGACGTTCATTGTGATCTACGGCTGGTTTTATTAACTATGTCGTTGTTACACCTTGTTAGTGCTGACAATGCTTGCCTCAGTTATCAGTGATCACTGTTAAGTTCTCTAAATTCAGTAGGTGGGCGCTGCCCACCTTAACTGAAGAATTTTCTTGCAAGCAAAGTAGTGATCGCATTTTTGATTAGCCTACTTGCTTCCTACTAATTTTGGGAAGCGGCAAGTGCGATCGCATCACTTCCAGAACGTTTACACCACAGGTTGCAAAGACGCGATCGCCTCGTCGTATTATAGGAGATTAAACAATGAAACAAGCAGGAAATTTTGCAGCGCCACTGCAAGACGAAGACAAAGCTATCGATGAAATTGTCAGGATTAGTAAAGAACAGCTGGGCAAGCAGCCGCTAGTTCCACGCGGACAACACGCTAAACATCATGGTTGTGTTAGAGGAGAATTCATTGTTGAAGCTAACTTGCCCGAAGAAATGAGATGTGGCGTTTTTAAAGAACCAGGTAAGCGTTTCACGGCTTGTATTCGCTTCTCAAATGCTTCAGGAGATGTTGAACAGCCTGATACTAAAGATGATGGTCGCGGTATGGCTATTAAAGTCTTTTTGCAAGACGAAGATCAAGAGAAGACGCAGGATTTTGTGATGATCAACCACCCAGTCTTCTTTATTCGGAACGCTATAGACTTTGCAGAGTTCTTTAAAGCTGTTGAACAGTCGCAAGGCAAGCCACCATTAAAGTTTTTCTTTCCCGGCTTCAATCCGTTTCAATGGCGCTTGCATGAGTTTATGACTGCCAGAGCGATTCGGAGCCATAAAGTTGTTAGTCCACTTGAGATTGAATATTGGAGTACGACTCCATATAAACTCGGTTCACAAGCAATCAAGTTTGCCGTAAGACCCTCTTCTGAAAACAAGTTGAGTAGCTCAGCCTCTAAGTCTCCGCATTATCTACGGGAAGTGATGGTCGAGCATTTGAAGATGCAGAAAAAGAAAGCTTCTTTTGATTTTTTGGTTCAGTTCCAGACTGATGCTAACCAGATGCCAATCGAAGATCCAACTATCGAGTGGAAGTCACCTTTTCATAAGGTTGCCACCATCGAGATTCCACCTCAGTCTTTCGATTCCAATGAACAGATGAGGTTTTGTGAGCATCTGTCCTATACTCCTTGGCATTCTCTGCCCAATCATCAGCCAATAGGCGGAATCAACCGCGCTCGGCAGAAAGTTTACGAAGCGATTTCAGAGTTGCGTCACAAACGGAACGAAGTTTCCAAGAAAGAACCCACTGAGAAAGAGTTTTTTGAACTATTCCCTGAGTAAAAGCTTTCTTAAAGTATGTGATCGCCTCCCAGAACCTCCAAGACGCGATCGCTTTCTCGTTCCCTGGAATGGTAGTGCGATCGCATCTGATCCCAAACTCAGAGCGATCGCTTTTCCCACTTCCACGCCTTGATTCTTTAGTCGCCTACATCACATCCTTCACCGATAGACCTAAGGCAACAGCTACCTGTTCCACACTCAACTCCAATTCCAACAACTGGAGTTTTGTCAGCCCAGTGGGTTGTTTGTGAAGCTCCGATAAAGCACAAAGTTAAGGTATTGTCAAGTTTTAAATTCTGGGTTTGTCCTGATAATTAGCCGCATTTCTGTATAAAGGGACAGCACGTTTGTGGGAGATTCTTTGTGCCAGCTAAGTCTGTCTCTAACTTTCATCATCGAGATTTATGTCCTAATCATAGGATTACCAAAAATGAAGCGGAACCTGAGCAAAGCAATTTGCCTAAGGAATCTGACAATCGGTTAGCTTCATCTCTACGGCGCGTTCCTAACGTTGCAATTTATACACTGGCAGCGCTTGGCGCTCAGAACTTGAGCCATCACGCATTGGCAATAACCAATGCAGACATTACCGATGAGCCTCGAACTAAAGAGGCGGGTGATCTTGTTACTCCTGCGGCGAAGGAAGAAACGGAAACCAAAGAAGCAAGGCTTGAGCGATCGCGTTTGGCAATTGCTTCTCCAGAATCTGTAGCCGTACAGGAGTTTACACCGGAATCATCACGCACGTCAGAGTTGCCAACCGCTCAGGCAGATCGGGACACAGCAAAAGTTGTCGAGCCATCTATTCTTAGTCCAACATCCATAGCAAGAAACACTGGGATTGCAGTGCCAGAAACTGAGGTGATGCTGGCACGGAATGCAACCCCAGAAGAGCGATCGCTTCCAGCACTGCCACCGTCTGCATCCCAGGTAGATTCAGCAACTCTGGGTAAAGTACAGAGCTACAGTGCGCGAGATTTACTGGAAGTTCCGTCTCAAACGCAGAATGCAACACGCATCCAAAACAGCTACACATCTGCCTCCCAAGAGACAACCAATCCTCAAGTAACCGAAAAACTTGTAGCACAAGGAACATCAACAACGGCTAAACCCTGTGTTAAGAATGAAACACTTCTCGCACAAGCTATACCCAGAAATAGAGAACCTTGTGTGGAAGTAGACGAGCTACGGAATCAGTTAGGTGAGTTGGAAAACCTAGAACTTGAGGGAGACTTCCGCGCTTCACCAGCACTGAGTATCGTCATTCCAACAGCGTTTGGTGCTGATAACAATACTGGATTTATCAGCGCTACCTATCAAAATCGAACCCGATACAGTGATGTTGCTGATGGGGCTTTGGGTGTAGGAATTGGTTTAGGGGATGCAGGGGAAGCCGTGGGTGTTGAGCTATCTTATGCGATCGCAAGTTTTGGCTCAAACCGCGACTTTGGTAGTGGCGGCTTCAATGTCAAAGTGCATCGTCAGTTGCCCAATGATTTCGCTGTCGCTGCTGGGTGGAATGGCTTTTTAAACATTGGCGATGACAATGACTTTGAAGACTCGATCTATGGAGTCGTTTCCAAAGTCATCCGGACACGAGACAACATCAACTTGCCCTTTAGCCGAGTAGCGATTACAGCAGGTGTCGGCACAGGACAGTTCCAACCTGAAGATGATGTCGCTGATGGTGACGGTATCAACGTTTTCGGCAACGTCGCTGTTCGTGTAGCTGAACCCGTGAGTGTAATTGCTGAATGGAGTGGGCAAGATTTAGGAGTGGGGGTTTCGATCGCACCCTTTAAAAACATCCCTCTCGTCATTACTCCTGCCGTGCGCGATCTTGCTGGTGCGGGAGATGGCCCTCGATTTGTCTTAGGCACTGGTTTTGCTTTCAAGTTTTAAGTAATAAGCGTGGTAGTGAGAGAGTTATGCATACAAGAAAATTAATCGGTTTGGTCATTAGTACATCACTCATTAGCAGTGGGTTAATTGCAGTTCCTGTCAGCGCTCAGCCTCCTAACAACTCCGATATTACAGGAACCAATGTCTGGAATAATACTGCACCTATATTTGAGGGTGATGGCAAACTTGATCCAGAGATTCTCAACAATGCCCGGCGCCTTGACCAAGCACTAGAAAGAGCCTCTGAAAATTGCTGTAATGCTGCTGCGCCTGAACCTGTGGGTCCGCGACGGTATGCGAGAAATCCAGGTAATAATGAGGTTTGTGTTAACCCAGAGTGTCAACGCCTGAGTGGCTTAATAGAGGAAACCCAAGTCTTTCTCAATGATGTCAACCGCCAGGTAGAAGAGGTTAGAACCAATTCAGTGTCTCGTACCTGGTAGATTGTTGCTGCTCTTAAATCTCTCCTTTGCTTCCCCTGCTTATTTTCAACTAGAGAATCGCCGCTTCATATTGCTTAAGGCAATTAGCGATCGTGTTCTAGGGGGCTAAGTCGAGGAACATGGGGCTTACGGCGAATTTGCTAATCCGTGATCGCAAGTAACAACCACGAAATCGCCAAATGTGATATGGCGGTTTTCTCTTCGAGATGAGCTACAGCAGGAGGTATGTGGAAGCTAGACAGAACAAGGAAAACAAGGAAAACAAAGAAGCTGATATGCGACAAGCTGACGGCTTTGGGCTATATCAGTTCCGGTAACAAGTCACTGTGGCTCAAATCAATCACTTAAAATCAAAGGGTACAATCGCCACATGGCTTGTTCAACTGATGCCACTTTTTTTCCTTCATTGGTAGGACTTATGCACAAGCGCCATATCTGGTAGGGGCGCACAGCTGTGCGCCCCTACAAATGGTGTTTCAAGAGTGGATTTGCGTAAGTCCTTCATTGGGATGAATCGCTGTCTAGTTGAACATCCTTCGCGCTCATCCGTGTAGCAGACTCTAAGTACATGAAGTCCCACTTTTGCAGCAAAGGACACGAAAATCCCTCTGGTAGTCGCTTTTGCGTCCAGTGTGGCGAACAGTTGTCCAATAGTGTTTTCCAAGGTATCTCACCTGGAATGATGTTAGGCGATCGCTACCGCATTGTTCGGGAGTTGGGACACGGCGGCTTTGGACGCACTTATATTGCAGAAGACCTCAATCGCTTCAATGAACCTTGTGTTCTAAAGGAGTTTGCCCCGCAAGTGCAAGGTACCTATGGCTTGCAAAAAGCCGCAGAACTTTTTGAGCGGGAAGCAGGTGTTCTCTACAAGCTACAACACCCGCAAATCCCCAAATTTCGAGAGTTGTTCCGCTTCAAGCAAGGGGACAAAGGACTCTTATTTTTGGTACAGGACTATGTTGTTGGTCAAACCTACTACGCCTTAATTGATGCTCGGAGGCGTCAGGGACTAAGGTTTAATGAAGCTGAGGTGATGCAGCTAATGCTCCAACTTCTGCCCGTTTTGGAGTACATCCACTCGCTAGGGGTAATTCATCGTGATATCTCTCCCGATAATCTGATTTTGCGAAGTACGGATGGGCTGCCAGTATTAATTGACTTTGGTGGTGTCAAGCAAGTAGCAGCAACCGTTGCCTCGCAGTTTTTGGGCTTACAAGGGGCTGGTGGAACGCCTGCAATTGCGACTCGCTTAGGTAAAGTTGGCTATGCGCCTCATGAGCAGATGCAAGCAGGAGTCGTTTCTCCCCACAGTGATTTGTATGCCCTTGCCGCAACCGTGTTGGTGTTGCTCACACTCAAGGAACCCCAGCAGTTAATTAATCCCCAGACATTAACGTGGGATTGGCGGCACGAGGTCAACCTTAGCCCGACTCTTGGGAGTGTACTAGATCGAATGCTGCAATCGCGACCCGGCGATCGCTTTCAAACGGCGGCTCAAGTGCTGCAAGCACTGAATGCACCGCTACCATCACCTCCTGTTGCCTACCCACCGACTCAGCCCCCACCAGTACCGCAAACACAAGCCACTGTAGCCTTTGCTCCTGCCCCAGCCCCTTGGAATCAACAGGGTTCTCCCGCAACGGTTGAGACACCAGTGCCCAGTTCAAGCGCTAATCCATCTTCAGGCTGGTTAGGGAAAGTTTCGCTCGTGTTTGTTGCGATCGCAATTGCTGGTGGTGTTGGCTGGGGCGCTGGTAATTGGTGGATACACTCCCAGACGCAACCAGATGATAGTCAGCTACAACCAACAACGAATAGTCCTGTTGTCTCACCGGACGACGCTGAACCAGAACCCACGACAGATCTTTCCCCCGACGAACAACGGCGTAAGGAAGTATTGCAGCAGCGTCGCACGGCGCTTGGCATTCGTTATGAGTTCTATGCAGATTTAGTGAATGAGGAGTTTTGGACACAGAACCCGGAAGAACGGGGACGGGTATTGGGTACAGAACCAGAAGATGCTCAGTTGCGATCCCAGTGGGATGCGATCGCGGCTAATTTATTAGGGCAGTTAGAGCGATATGAACTGAGTCCAGGGGTACGGCTACAGTTAGGAGGCTATACAGAAGCGGATCGCGATCGCTGGAAAGCTGAAGCCAATCAACTGCACATTGGTAGCCGTACTCTTTATGACCTCGCTGATGCCAAGTTCTTGCGAGCGTTCCCTGACCAACGGGGCAAGGATTTTCTCAAGCTTCCCATTGGTCAGGTGTGGCAAGCCACTGTTGCTGATACCCTCGATGCTGTGAAATCGGGTGCTGCCTTTAAGCGCATTGTCTTTGACCCAGGAGCTTCTGGTACACAAGTCAGTGGTAACTTAAAACCAGGAGAAGGGAAAGCGTTTATTGCTAGTCTCTCAGAGGGTCAGGTTATGGAGGCGAATCTTACTACTGGAGAGAAAGCCTTGTTCTCGCTCTACAGTCCCACTGGCAAAACAAAACTACTAGAAGATTCAGGCGATCGCACTTGGTCAGGACAACTGCCAGAATCCGGTTTTTACGAGTTTGTTGTCGTTAACGATGGTACTGCACCCATTGATTACCAACTTGACCTCACCGTTGAAAATTCGGCACCATCTGAACCTTTACCACAAGGTTCACCTGAGTAAGTGAACTTGTTCGGCTAATTGTATTTCACACTTCCCCAACGAGATAATTTTGTGCCAATTCAGCGGGACTCATTTGCTCATAACGTTCAAATGGCTGATGAATCCAGGGATCATCCGGTAAATAATCGACGTAGTAATCAGGAGTAATCACTGAGCAATCTTTGTACCAGAGGACACCTGTGCGAATCTCTTCAATTTCATTACTATAATTGCGCTCTAACCAACGAACCGACTCTTGGAGACTAATTCCTGAATCAACTAAATCATCAACCAGTAGCACACGACCGCCTAAGTGTTCAGTAGTCATTGCCAGGTGGCGAGAGAACGTGATTGAGCCTCGAACCCGGTTCTCTGGCCCAACATAAGAAGACGCTGAGAGAATGGCTAGCGGCTTGCGGTATAGTCGGCAGAGGATGTCGCCAACTCGCAACCCTCCCTTAGCAATGCAGACAATCTGATTGAAATCCCAGCCAGTCTGATAGATTTTGGCAGCTAGCTGTTCGATTTTTTGATGGTATTCTGACCAAGAAATGTAAAGGTCGGGCATAAGGAGCGTCCAGAAAAGCGTCAATGAGAGTAAACAAAATATTACAACGCTTAACTTATATTCCTCTGATTGGAGTAGAACCACTGCCAGAGGTTATGTTAGCGTTGTGCGATTTTATGTTCTCGTTACTCCTAAAGATAAAGAAGCTGCGATGAGTGAGATTTCCCCTCCTGACCCTTCTGTTCCCCTCGCGACCCCTCCATCAAAAAAACTGAGTCTTAGCACCAAACTGGCTTATGGTGCGGGAGATATGGGCGCTGGAATTACCGCTACTCTCTTAGCCTTTTCCTTACTGATATTCCTCACGGATGTTGCTGGACTTAGCCCCGGATTGGCAGGGACAGTTTTGTTAATCGGTAAGGTTTGGGATGCCGTGAATGATCCAATCGTGGGGGTATTAAGCGATCGCACTCGTTCTCGCTGGGGGCGGCGTCATTCGTGGATGATTTTCTCTGCTATCCCCTTTGGTGTCTTCTTCTTTCTTCAGTGGATTGTACCCTCGTTTAGTAGTAACCCAGAGGCGAACCAATGGGCATTGTTCTGGTACTACGTGATTGTCAGTATTTTATTCAACATGGCGTTTACTGGTGTCAATCTCCCCTACACCGCCCTAACAGCAGAGTTAACCCCAGACTATAACGAACGCACAAGCCTGACTAGTTTTCGCTTTGCTTTCTCCATTGGGGGTAGTCTTCTTTCTCTTGCCCTCGGTCAAGTGATTTTTCAAATCATTCCCGACGGCAGACAACAATATCTAGTTTTGGCACTGATCTGTACAGTTCTCTCTGTGCTGCCGATGTACTGGTGTATTTGGGGAACCACTGACCCAACCGCAGGAGAGCCGTCTGTAGTCGAGGACAGCCAGCAAGCCGTTAATTCAGTTGAATCAATACCATTTTTTGAGCAGTTAAAAATTGCCTTTAGTAATCGACCGTTTATCTACGTCATCGGTATCTATCTATTTTCCTGGTTAGCGTTCCAGTTAACGGCTGCGATTATTCCTTACTTTCTAATCAACTGGATGCGCCAAGATTCTTACTTCGTTGCCGCCTTGGTTGTTCAAGGGGTTGCACTAGTTATGCTGTTTGTTTGGAATGCTGTGAGTCGGCGCGTTGGGAAACGAGCGGTTTACTTTATGGGCATGAGCTTATGGATTTTGGCTCAAGGTGGACTGTTCTTTTTGCCACGAGATCAAGTGGCTCTGATGTATGTGCTGTTCGTCTTGGCCGGCTTTGGCATCGCTACGGCTTATCTAGTGCCTTGGTCAATGTTACCGGATGTCATTGAGTTGGATGAATTGAACACTGGACAAAGGCGTGAAGGGATTTTTTATGCATTTATGGTATTACTACAAAAAGTCGGCTTAGCGCTTGGTCTGTTCGTAGTTGGACAAGCCCTTGATATGGCAGGATTAATCCAATCTGAAGCGGGGCAACCCGTACCAGAGCAACCGAGTTCTGCACTGCTCGCTATCCGCCTAGTTGTTGGGCCACTACCTACGCTTTTCTTACTTTGTGGTCTAGTTCTCGCCTACTTCTATCCCCTCACTCGTGAAGTTCATGCTGAAATTCTCTTGAAGCTTAGGGAACGCAAGTTAGGGCTAGGAAGCGAAGAATAGCACCTTGCAAAACCTGAGATTGAGGAGTTGCTAGTGCAAGAAGGCTCTTATGCACAAGGCAGGAGGCAGAAGGCTTTTATGAATATTGCTTGTAAGATAAGCTTTTTAACCAATGTCCAACTGGATAGTTATTTCCGCCACACTGCGCTAGTTTGCTGAGTTCATCTTCCGGTTCCTCAAACGCCGTCTAAGTAAACGAATGGTATGATTTTGACTGCCTTTCCATTACTACTGCTTTTGGATGTCTATGAGGATTGCTCAGATTGCTCCCCTTTGGGAACGTGTACCTCCTTTCCGTTACGGTGGAACTGAGTTAATTGTCAGTTTGTTGACAGAAGAATTAGTTCAACGGGGTCATGAAGTGACCTTATTTGCCTCTGGTGACTCCATCACAACCGCTCACTTAAAGTCAGTTCATGAACGGGCGCTGAGATTAGATGAAGAGATTAAAGAGCCTGGACTTTATGAGCAAATGAGTCTAGCGCAAATCTATCACCAAGCACATCATTTCGATATTATTCACTCCCATGTTGGTTATGCTGCTTTGCCTTATTGTGGCTTTGTAAAAACCCCTACAGTACACACAATGCATGGCATTTTCACCCCTGATAATGAGAAAATGTTCCGGCAATTTGCATGGCAACCCTATATCAGTATCAGTGAAGCTCAGCGGGAACCTAGGCTTGGCTTAAATTACATTCACACGGTCTACAACGGCATTGATCTAGAGGTCTATCCTTTTCAAGCAGAACCAGATAAACCTACTTATCTTGCTTTTGTCGGACGCCTTTCACCGGAAAAAGGACCAGAAGAAGCGATTAAAATTGCTCGTGCTAGTGGCTTACCTCTGAGAATGGCAGGTAAGGTTGACCCAGTAGACCGAGAGTACTATCACCAGAAGCTAAAACCACTGATTGATGGCGAACAAATTCAGTATTTGGGTGAAGTTTCTCACGAAGAGAAAGCGAATCTGCTTGGAGGGGCAACAGTTACCCTGTTTCCAATCACTTGGCGTGAACCGTTCGGTTTGGTGATGATTGAATCAATGGCGATGGGGACACCCGTAGTTGGTATGGCGTTAGGTTCAGTTCCGGAAGTGATTGCTCATGGTAAGACGGGGTACATCTGCCACACCTTGGAAGAAATCATCCAAGCCGTTCCAGAGGCGATGAAATTAGACAGAAACGCTTGTCGAAACTACGTTTCACACCGCTTTAGCGTCAAGTCAATGGTCAATGAGTATGAACGGGCTTACAAAATGGTTCTGGGTGCAAATGCTTAGGGGGAAGCCATTTGTGTACAAATATTAAGTCTCGTCACAGACCTTATCTTTGCTCAGCCAGTCTTGCTAATTCGATTACATTTGTAACAGAGTAAGTCTGGACGAAAATATCGTACCAGTGAAAAGACAACTCCCTCGGTGCCTGTAGGCAATTGTCAACTGGCGAGTCTTTTCGTGGGCATCTACTATTGCTGAATGTCTCCACCATATCTTCACCTGCGTAGCGGCATCGGCGTCGGGAAACTGTCTCAACATTTCTGGATGAAAAAATGTCTGCCTTGTCAAGGACGTATCTTTAAAGTGTTTGTTAAAAGCGCTTTCGTCTCAATGAACAAGGTGTAAGTGTTGTCGCACTCTTAACGTTGACAACCGATAACGGTGCAACAAAGCCATAGCATCAGACCACTCTACCTTTGACTGGAAAATTTGGTATGACGACGGATACGTTGAATTTAGATGGTAAAACATTTGTCCCCGCTGACCAACTTCCTATCCCGGAATGGCCTTGTGTTCTGAGTGAGCGTCCTCAGCCAACGCTCACAGTTAAAGATAATGACTTGTTTCTGGTCACCGATACGCTTGGCAATATTGCTGGGTGTTTAGGAGATGACACGAACGCTAGCATGGGGCTATTCTGCTGCGATACACGGTTTCTCAGCCGCTTGGAGTTACAAATTAACGGACATTCGCCAGTGTTGCTTAGCAGCACGGCTGACAAAGGATTTGCGCTGTCTGTTCTGTGTACCAATCCCAGCATGGACGGAGGCTCACGATTAGAGGGAGGGGATAAATTAGAGCCAGATGAGGAACTAAACGATTCATCTGTTTTTGATTTTGCTCCCCTAAGAGCTGACACGGTTGGGATTCATCGAGAACTTGTCCTAAATGGGTCATTGTTTGAAGAAATCACCGTTTCTAACTACAGCACCAGTCCGATTCGCTTTCAGCTCAGTTTGAGCTTTGATGCGGATTTTGTGGACTTGTTTGTAGTTCGGGGTTATGGTCGCAAACATAAAGGACAGCTTTTACGCGGTTTACACAAGGGGCAAGAGGAGTCTGGAGAAGAGTCTTACTTAAAGGCGATCGCATCTGAGTTGTCGCTCGCTTACAAAGGCTTAGATGGCGCTGTGATGGAATCTCGCATTGAGTTTGTTCATCGCCTCCCTGACTACTTGACGGGTTACACGGCGGTTTGGCAACTGGAGTTAGATACTCACGAGAAGCAAACACTAGGCTATCGGCTTCAGATGCTGACGAATAATCGCCCGACTTCTAGTGTCAGTGCGCCAGTAACCCTAATACAGGCAAAAGCCGCTGAGTTGTTAGAACACCAAGAATGGCGTCAACAGGTAACACAGATTCGCTCAGATAAAAATACATTTAATCGAGTAATCGAGCGTGCTGAGCAGGATGTTTATCTACTACGGCAGTCCTTTGGCAAAGGAAAGGTACTCTCAGCAGGAGTCCCTTGGTTTTCCACCTTGTTCGGGCGGGACTCAATTATTGCCGCGTCGCAGATTATGATGCTCGATCCAACAATTGCCCGTGAAACTCTAACAATCTTGGCTGATTACCAAGGCAAGAATGAGGACGAGTGGCGCGATGAGCAACCCGGCAAGATTTTGCACGAGTTACGGATGGGTGAAATGGCACGTTGCCAAGAAATTCCTCATACTCCTTACTACGGCACCGTTGATGCTACACCCCTGTGGTTGATGCTCTACGCTGAATACTACGCTTGGACGCACGACACTGACACTTTGGAGCGTCTGTGGAATAGTGCCCAACGCGCAATGGAGTGGATCGACCGTAGCTGTAGCAAGACAGGCTACCTCAGTTACGAGCGTCACTCAAAGCGAGGCTTAGCAAATCAGGGATGGAAGGACTCCGGAGATTGTATTGTCAATCGCAAGGGGCAGTTGGCATCGGGTGCGATCGCATTATGCGAAGTGCAAGCTTATGTCTATGCTGCCAAAATCCGTCTAAGTGAAATTGCCCGACTGAAGAAGCGGCTTGATTTGGCAGATCGATGGCAAGATGAGGCAAAAGACCTCAAGCGCCGATTCAACCAAGATTTCTGGATGGAAGAAGAGGATTTCTGTGCCTTGGCGCTGGATGGGGATGGGAATCCGGTAGACAGTATTACCTCTAACCCTGGTCACTGTCTTAATCTTGGTATCCTCTCACCCGAAAAAGCTTACAGCGTGGCGGAACGCTTACGTGCGCCGGATATGTTTAATGGCTGGGGGGTTCGTACCCTCAGTAGCTTGTCACCTGCGTACAATCCGATGGGGTATCATGTGGGTTCTGTTTGGCCTCATGATAATTCGCTAATTGCGTTGGGATTGCGATCGCTTGGGCTGATCGATCAGGCTCTGGAACTCTCGCAGGGGTTGTTTGATATGACCTTACAACAGCCCTACCTGCGTCCTCCAGAACTCTTCTGTGGCTATGAGCGTACTCCAGATAATGCTCCTGTGAAGTATCCTGTCGCCTGTTCTCCCCAAGCTTGGGCAACTGGTAGCATCTTCCAGTTGTTGCAAATGATGGTGAATTTGGTACCGGATGCTCGGAATAACTGTTTGCGGATTATTGACCCAGCTTTGCCAGCGTCGATTAATAGTTTGTCGCTGCACAATTTGAGAGTCGGTCCAACTCTACTGGATTTGGAATTCGAGCGTTCGGGTAATACGACGGCTTGCCGTGTTGCTAAGAAGCGGGGAAATCTTCGGGTTGTGATTGAAGCTTAAGTTGTTACCTAGAATTTACTCGTATGTTCTAAGTACCACTCGTCATTGATGGGGTTCGGAATGCGTCCCCTAGGTAAGCGATTACCTGTAGTTGTTGCCACTGTGAATTCCGAACCCCTTTTAGAGTGACCTGTACTCAGTTGGGGAACAAGAGATGAATATTGCACATCATGTTTAGCTAGACGAAAATTTTTGCTGGTGTTCGCTGATGTACTCACTTGGAAAGTGACGATAGTACGATGAGCGAATAGCCCACGACAAAGTAAAGTTTGCTCCTGAACTGAAATGCCAAAAAGACTATCCTTGAGCTTATCTGTGTTAACGAGTGTCATTTTGGCTGGGGTTCCTGCCCAAGCTGCGACACCAACAGCACCAACTGTTTCGCAGCAACAGCCGACCACCTCCCAAATTATTTCCCCAATTGCGGCTGAACAACAAGCCACGCCACAGGCAGCCTTGACTCTCGAAGATTTACCGCCTGGATTTACCGAACTGCCTCCAGAGGTGGCGACTATGATTGCCTCTCGGTTGGATGTTCTCAGGCAACAACTAGGACAAAATAGCCTACAACCCGAAAACTTCTTTGCTTTTGTCAATCAGCAAAACTTCCAAATCGTTTTGGGATTTACGGGTAAACTCCCGAATCAGTCGGAACAGGCGGGTTTCGATGCTAATCTGCAACAGCAACAGAATCCAGAAGTCCAGCAAATGATGCTAAGCCAGTTGCAGGAAAAGTTAAAAGACTTTGGGGGGCTGAAGGTAACTGAATATAAAGCGCTTCCAGAACTCAATAACCTAGCCAATGCTTCAACTGGATTAACAATGGCGATGGAGATGCAAGGTCAACCGCTACGTGTAGATTTTGCTGCGTTTCGCCGCAATAATGTGGGGGCGTTTACAGCAGTGATGTACCCTACCACTGGTGGACAACCAACGGCAGCAATTGGTGATGTGGCGCAAAAGCTCGATGCGCGAATTCTACAGTTGTCGGCTGATGCGAATCGTTCTCCCGTAGCAAAAGTTGGCAGTGCGGTTCAGCTTCGATGATTTAAGTGGAATGGTGCTGACTTACTCCATTCCCGGTCTAAGATTACCTACTACCAGATGGCTCAAACCTTAATTTTGCGTGGAAATACAATAGGTATTCTTCTGGCGGGAAAGGAGTAAGCGAAAAATAGTCGTTGTAATTAAATCCGGATTGGGGGACGTTGCCCCCAATCCCCCCACTTGGGGCAGAGCGCTGCCCCCAGTCCCCCTGCACAAGGTGTTATCGGTACTAATGAGGGTGCAGTTTATCAAGGCGTGAGAGCTTACTACTTTTCAACAGTTTGATATTGCCGCACATAGGGAGCATAGGATTCAGACGAGTAACCCTTAATCCCATTAGCAACAACACCCAAAACAGGGGCACCGGAAATTTTTAAGCCTTCTAATGCTTTGTTTAGCAGTGAACGGTCAGTTTTCTCCAGCCCGACAACGAGAACGATGCCATCGGTATTTGCCGCTAGGATATTGCCATCTGCAAGTCCCAGCAGCGGTGGCGTGTCGTAAATCACCAAGTCGAAAAAGGCTTGGAATTGCTCCATCAGATACTGCATTTTGTCTGAGGAGAGGAGTTTAATTGAGTCGGATGTGGCTTGACCTGCGGTCATGACGAAGAGGTTATCTTCAACAGATGAGTGTTGAATTGCATCATTCAAACTTAGATCTGTTGTAATCACATCAGTAAGTCCTCGATCGTTCGGTAAGCCGAGGCGGAGATGGAGTTGAGGACGACGCAAATCAGCATCAATGAGTAATACTCGCTGACCAATGGAAGCGGCTGTTTGTGCTAGGTGTACAGCAACAGTTGTCTTACCATCACTGCTGAGTGCTGAACCTATCACCAAAGAATGAATTGGTTTGCGGGCACTGAGAAGGCGAATGTTGGTGTAGAGAGAGCGGAACGCTTCTAAAAAGACAGTGGCTTGCTCGTCTGGGGCTTGCTTAGATACAGGTATCAAGGCAGGCATACCAACTTGCCCTAACAAGGCTGGGGGAAGTTTTTTGGCTTTTTTGTCAAGTTTTTTGAGTTCTCTGGCAAAGGGAATAACTCCCAATAACCGGAGTTTGGTAGCAGCTTTGATTTCATCGGGGGTGTGGAATACAGTGTGTAGGATTTCAACGATGAAACCAATGCCAATCCCCATCAGGATACTCAAAACACCTGCGATCGCAAGTTGCCGTTTTGTTTGTTTTGCAGAAGATGGGATGGGTTCCCCTGCCTTGTCACGCGGTAATTCTGGGGGGGCAATAACTTCCCAAGGAATCTCCCGCTGGGACGCATCTAGCCTCAAGGTTTCTTTTTTCTCTAAAAATTGCTTGAGGCTATCTGTCGCTACTTGCAATTCCCGGTCTAAATCAGAGTACCTACGCAAAACTGTTGGGAAGACTCTAACTTTTTCGGTAACCTCAGCTTCAGCTTGGGCAAGATAGCGATCGCGTGCTTCTAATTCTTGAATTTGACCAGCAATATTGTCCAAACTCTTTTGTGCTTCTTGAGTTAGTAGAGTCCGTAAATTTCGCTGTTTTTCCCGTAAATCTTGAATTGGTGGGCTACTTTCAAGAAACTGCGAAGATTGAAGGGCAATCTCCGTATCTACCTTCTGAAGCTCTGTGATCAGATTGCTGTAGGTGTCTGGCTTATTAGGATCGCTCGACAGAACAGAGACGATATTATCTTCACTAAGCTGTCTTTGTCGAGTCTCGTATGCCGCTCTTGTCTGAACCAGTTCTGCTTGCAGATCAACGCGCTGTGATCTCAGAGATCGAGCTTGCTCAGTTAAAGCTTCTCCTGTTGTACCTGGCTCATTTAAGGTGTACTGCTGACGTAGTTTTTGCAGTTCTCCTTGGAGTGTATCAACTTTCTTCTCTAGAGCTGGAAGTTGCTCGTCGATAAACTGAATTCCCTGACGTAGACTCGCTAGACGCTCATCCCTGCTATAGCTTAAGTACGTTTGTGCCAGTTTATCTAAGACAAACTCAATTTTCTCTGGGTTTCTATCTTCGTAGGTAACACCTAAGATTTTGGTGCCTTGCTGTTTGCCATCTTTTTCGTAACTGATGCGGGCAATCTCTAACTTACCCGTTACTGAATCATAAGTAATATCTGGATACCGAGCTTGTAACTCTTTAATCACCGGAGTCATCAGCTTGGGACTTGTGAGTACCCGAATTTGAGTTTCATAATCTACTAAGTCAGAGTTTTCAATTCCTAACTTAGAGATTTCTGAAGCACCCATATTGTTACCGGTTTGAGCAAGTAACGAGAGCTTCGCTAGCCTACCCTCTGCCGTGACGGGTTCTACCAAAACCCGAAATGAACCTTTGTAGGAGGGAGGAGTCTTTTTGGCATTCCAAATAATATAGCCGCCAGCTAACGTCCCCAAAGCCAGCGATGCTGCTATCATCACAGGTGCGCGACGACGTACTACCGCAAAAAGCCAAGCCAGATCCAGTGTATGTCCACTACTCTCTTCCGGCTCAGGCGCATGGCTTTGTGCTATGGGATCAGATAGCTTGCCACCCTGCCTCTGTGAAAACATTTGATAGTCGCGTTCGGTATCCATACTTTTTCACATTACTCCCGACAAAGTCGTGCGTTAATCATCGTCATCATCGTCATCCCTGTCTATAATTCCTAGCAGTTCGAGAAGTCCTGCGATTCGATCCGGAATCGAAAGTGCCGCAAGAACTGAGCCAGCGGGATTCAATAATAGTCCTAATGTATCTGTAAACCTAGTACTACTAGAGCGACCTACAACAATTATGTCGTTTTCACGTAGTATCGGATTAGTTTGCTCATTAACGTTTTGGGCAAAGTTAATGGGTACATCTTCTCTGATCACTGTACCATCAGGATTAAGACGAATCAGCTCTACAGTACTACGACGTGCTCGACTACCTCTAAATCCACCAGCGGTTAGCAAGGCTTGATTCAACGTCGTGTTTGGTGGAACCTGAATTGTACCTGGCTCTGCCACTTCCCCAACTACACTCACGTTAATTGTAGCGGGAGAAAAGCGAGCCGTTGCGACTTCAACGGCTTCGGCGGGGGTCACCTCTGTGGCTTTCGGAACAACAACGGTATCTCCTTCTTGCAAGATGGCATCTTGAGAGATATCTCCTGTTTGCAAGAGTTCCCAGAGGTTAACACTGATAATTTGCTCACCGCCCGTTTTGGTCAAGCGGCGAATTTCAACACGGCGAATATCGGCTTCAGGGAGGATTCCCTCAGCCTGTTGAATGGCAGTCGTTACGGTAGGTAAGCCGCCAGTAATGCCTGTCGAGTTATTGTCTTGAGTAGCGGTTCCCACCAAAATGTAAGAACCGGGACGCTTTACTTCACCGACAACGGCAACGGTGCGTGGCTTGTCCAGATCAGCTGCGAAGCTAACGGTGGCTAATTGGCGAGTGTCTTGGAGATTAACTGTGTTTAAGGTCGGAATAAAGATTGTATCGCCATCTCGTAAGGTCAAGTCTTGAGTGCGATCGCCCGTTTGCAAGAGTTGCTGGAAATTAACGGTAAAGACTTGATCGGCACGGTTTCCTGACTGTCGGCGCTGGACTTGAACCTGACTAATATCAGCCGCTAGGGTGATTCCCCCAGCTTGCTGAATTGCCTCAGTTAAGGTTGGGTACTGAACACCCGGATTATCCCCAGCACCTCCGGTTAAGTTAATCGTGAAGGAACCTGGACGATTGACTTCTCCAGCAACAAAAACGTTGAGGGGACGAGGAGAAAGCAATCTTACAGTAATAATGGGACGCTTAAGGAAAGCCGCGTATGCCGAGGAGATGACATTCGTTGCCTGTTCTAGTGTTAAGTTCTGAACAGAGATGCCGCCAATTAGGGGTAGATACAGTACACCATCAATTGGTACTTGATACTCGCCACTGTACTGAGTTACCTGGAAGACATCAATAAAAAGGCGATCGCCTCCCCCAATAACATAAGCTGTCTGAGGCTGTCCAACGCTGTTATTTAAGCGAGTTGGAATTTGCCCCTGCTGTAGTGTTGGTAACTGCGCGATCGCAGGTAATGGGCAAGACGCAGCCATGAAGACAAGTAGGGTCAGACCCGCAACAGGCTGTGTCATTGCTTCAAAGAAACCTGTATGCATACCCCTGACACCATTAGCGTGATTTTTTGACCTCTCTATTGTACCGATTGAGGTTCGACACTTAAGCGAAGAAATAGAAAAGTAATTCTACATAATTTTGACAACAATGTCCGAAAAATGGAATGTTACTTTAGGAAGATGTTTGCTAATCACGATTGGTGAGTATATGTAGTCTAAAGTTACACTTCTGACAACCTTAAGCGTATCTAAGGACTAATTAACAATCCTCTTGTCCAACAATTCTTACTAAGTGAATAATTTAGCTGATAGTCTTTGCAATTTACCACTAGCACTATAGAACGTTAGTAGGAATACAATTAATTGCACCACTATACTGGGAAAAACAACAGACTTGATATCACTTCTAGTTAGTCGTGTATCCAGAACAACACACTGAATTATTGGGAGAGAACAATGAGTAAGGCTCCGTTTCATGATGAATTTACCCTGTCAGAAACAGCTGTGGGGCTTGGGAAAAAAGCAATGGATTTAGGGTTGATTCCCAGTTTTGTTGTACGTTACTTCCCCGATAGCCAACAGTTCTACATTCCTAATGAAAATGAAAGTTCGCCTCTTACGCCAGAGGAGGCATATCTACGATTAAAGAAGTTAGTTGAACAATCTGGTCAATAACCTCTTTCTTTACAACAGCGTCAGAGTTGAGGTAACGTAACTTACGCTGAATAGTTATACAAAATTAATCACAAGTCCAAATACTCTGGCTTTGGCAAAAGGCTTTTTGGCTGTAGGCGATCGCTTTCCTTCGGATAACCCATAGCTCTTTACCCATTAGCCAGAGCCAGCGAAGCTCTCTTCGAGGAAAGAGCGTCAGAATCTCAAGCCCTTGAACTGGCGTTACGGTGCGTAAGCCCTACAGAACTATACCCTTAGACAGATGGGCTTAAACTTGAGGAAGATAAATATAGGATAGGCTTATGCCTTGAATTAGGCGAACTTGTCGGTGCAGTTTAAGAACCTCTCAATCAACTAAATGAGTTAGTTGGTTGAGTCAAGCTGTTTTTGTGTAAAGTAATTTGCCTCCAGCAACGCTAGACTTTCAACCTGCTTTCATCAGCGTTGCAATTGTTTAGATAGGGATATGTTTGGAGAAAGTGGAGGGAGATACCACTTTTTCGGTAGCAGTAATCTTGTACTACGTGACTTGCAGTTGTGAATAAAACCATTAGTTCTGTACGTTCTCAACGTTCCAATCTCATTCTCTGTTGCTATTTCAATGCGACAAGCAATGTTCAAGTAGCAACTAGTAAAAAGCTACCTGATTGGTCGTTTGAGCAGGTTGTTTTTCCAGGACAACGGCTTTTGCTTGAGGCTCCATCAGATGCTTATCTGGAGATTCATTCAAGCCATGTAGTAGATGTAGATAGTGTTCAGCAACTTTTGTCAATCAGATGCGATCGCTTGCGAGTTGATGATGGTCGTGAACAGGTGACCCTGATGCTAAAAAATGGCATCTGATTATGGATTGCCTAAATACTCATCAGTCTGAGTCCCTGGTTCGTTTAGTTGCAGAAATAGAAGGTTTGGATATTGACTTGGGTATTAAGGGACAAAGTGGCATCCTCAAATCAATGAAATCTCGCACAACTTTCTTGAGTGACCCAAGACACCGCATTGTGTTTCATTACACACCTAAACATTCTTCCTGGCTCAATCTTGCTTGAGATTTGGTTCAGTATCTTGGTTCGCAAGTTACTCAGAAGAGCCAGTTTCGGTGACGATGAGGCTGTAGAGTAGCTTCCTTTTAAAAAACGACCCACACTGCGGGGCGAAATTTTTTCCACAATGCCACGTTTTATCGCTTCAGCCGCTAACTCGGCTGGAGTCCAATGACTCACAGGATACCCCGAGGCTTGCGGTTTTTCACAAGCTAAAGCGACTATTTGCACCACTTGCTCTGTGCTGAAGTAATTGGTAGTTCCTGGACGGGCGCGATCGCTTAAGACTCGCTTGATTAACGCCATTAACACTCGGTCACTACTCCCTTCGCGCTTCTACTGTTGCCAGTTGAGAGGCCGCCGCTAGCCATCGCGATCGCCACTGGCGCACTTGAACTCGGTCTAATTGCAACTGTTGAGCCAGCTTGCTATTACTTGCTCCGGCGGTTGCCGACAAGATCAACTGCGCTCGTCTGACAAGGCGATGGGGGTTCGTGGTACGACGCACAATCTGTTTGAGTAGGGTTTGCTGTCTATCAGACAGGCTAATTATTTCTGCTTGTGGACTAGGCATGGACTAAAGTTGCCAGCTTCCTTGTCTTTTAATGATTTGGCTATTGCAAGTTTACCCCAGTTTTTACCCCTTTTCTGGCTGGTGGGTTACTTCTGCCGAGCTGGTCTAGGGACTAATAGGGTTTTAGAAGTTGTAGTTCAAGAGGCTAATGAACTTCAACTTTAAATTCATAGTACCTTCCTTGACTATTACTATACAAAATTGGCGAACTGAGGTTCGCTTTTTTTTATGCAAGCCAAAGTAACGAACTTAATCAACAGATTTCATTTCCTAACTATTTTGTTTATCCACTTTTAGATAGAGGAATTGACTCTCTAGGATGAATCTGATGAATCTAATGTTATTTAGGTTCATAAAGTAAGTATCGGAGGACGAATTTATGGTTAGCACAGGAAGTACACAAGCAGTCAGTAACCTTGAGTATGACTTGCTTACAGTCTTGCAAAATAAGTCGGAAGCGCTCAAAGCTTATGACAAATACATAGAAGATGCCCAAGGCAGCGACTCTCAACCCTGTGTAGAACTTTTTCGGAAGTTGCAGCAGCAAGATATGCAGCACGCGCAGGAACTTCGCCAACACCTTCAAGAAGTGATGCAAAAAGGGAAGATGTAGAAGCTTAATCGTGTAATCCGAGAGATACCAGTTTGATAACTCGTTTTGTAAGGCTGAAATTATTTCATTGGTGTCAACTTAAGACAAGAGCGACTGGAAGTCGCGGCTAAACAAACGAAGTCCGCCTGCGCGGACTAATGAAAAATCAACACTTATTTAACCTGCGTAAGCAGGTGCGTGTTTGTGTAGCTGCGGTTTCTAACCGCCAAGCCTCTTAAGTTGACACTGAGGAATTATGGTTCTTCAGTACTTAGTATGCTAAATATATAGCGAAACAAGAAAAGAAGAGATAAATTTAGTGTATCTAAGAGTGAGCAAACCCTGACTGACATTGACAGATGAGGCGCATT